>NZ_JBHUYJ010000042.1:18312-19637 GCF_042668715.1 Streptomyces sp. NPDC057271 | reverse complement strand
TGTGCCTCTCCTCGGGACCTCCGAGGAAGACCAACATCGGCCGACCGCTGTCTCGCGAGATCGTGACGCCACACTCGGGGGGCGCGTTGGTGGCTTCCCTTCGGGCCCCCGAGGCCGCGACGATGCGTCCCGCCTGGCGCAGGACGCGGCCCACGGCGTCGGCGACCGAGGTGTCGTCCGCGCGCAGGTCGGCCCCGCGCAGCCGGACCGTGGGGGCCGGCTCGGCGCCGCGGGCCCGCTCGGCGCGGTGGGCGTCGAGCGCGGTCGTACGTCCGCTGCCAGGGGCGCCGACGAGGGCGAGGACCAGCGCGTCGGAGGCGGCGAAGGCTGCGAACTCCCGGACGCAGTCGGCCCGTTCGACGGGCCTGGGGACGGTTCCCGCGATGTCCACGGCTCCGGTGGAGGTGGCGGTGAGCTCCAGGACGGCCGCCAGGTTGAGCTCGGATCCGTAGCAGGGCGCGATCGCCGCGTTGCGCCTCAGCAGCTCGGCCAGCCGGTCCACCGGGGCGAGCGGCAGGGCGTAACCGGCGGCGCGGTGGTCGCCGTGCAGGGCGGTGGCGAGGACGGCGAGGACGGCCCCGGTCTCCGGGTCCACGACGGGCCCGCCCGTGGCCTGTCCGCCCAGCCGCAGCGCTTCCGCGCCTTCGGTGCCGATGGCCAGCTCCCAGGCGTGGCCGAGGGCGCGCCGACGGCCGGCCTCCGTGTAACCGACGTCCGCCGCGCCGAGGACCCGGGCCTCGCGCCAGCCGTGGGCAGCGATCCGTACGTACGTCCCGGGCTCGGCCTCGGTCCGTGCGGAGACCGGCATCGGCCGGACGTCCAGTCCTTCGGTCCGTACGAGGGCGAGACCGGTTCCGGGCAGGGCGGTGACGGCGTCGGACGCGGCGACGTGTGTCCGGTCGCCGGGGGCGTGCAGGACGATCCCCGCGAGCCCGTCGACGGCCTCGTGACTGGTGACGACCGTTCCCCGGTCGTCGGCCACGAAGCCCGTTCCACGCGGTCGGCCCGCCGGATCGCAGATCCGTACCAGCGTGCCGTGGTCCCCGCGTCCCATGGTGTCGACGGTAGGTCGGCGGTGATCACTCCGAGAAGCACACCGGGCGAACGCGCCCCCCAGCGCTCCCCCGTTTCACTCCAAGCGCCCGCCCGAAGGGGTGAATACGCGGAGTGGAGTGGATAGATACTCGCCCGGGGGGATCGGGGGATCACCCGGGGGGAGTGTGGAGGGGGGGGGGGGCCACCCCCCCCCTCCCCCCCCCCCCCCTTGCGGGTGGGCCCAGCACAAAATAGACGCTTTTCTTTTCCTTTTTCTTTCCCCCAGAGAA
>NZ_JBHUYJ010000042.1:7809-18302 GCF_042668715.1 Streptomyces sp. NPDC057271 | reverse complement strand
AGCTAGGGGGGGGGGGTGGGGGAACGCCCATATTGGGAGTGGGTGGGTATTTCTGGGGGGGGGGGGGGGATGCCCCCACCCCCTCCCCCCCCCCACCACGCACGGTCGGCGGGTCAGCCGAAGACGGCGAGGCTCTTGGCCTTGCCCTTCTGCTCCTCCACGAGGGCGAGCAGCCGGTCGCCGGGCCCGAAGACCGCGACCGGTCCAGCCGGGTAGGACGGCATCTCCAGGCGGACGCCGTTCAGCAGCAGCCGGCCCCGCTTCTCGTCGACGTCCCAGCGGGGGAACGCCGCGGCGGCCGCCTCGGCGACCGGCATGACCGTCAGCTCCGCCTGGAGCTGATCGAGCGTCCGCGCCGAGTCGAGCTTGTACGGGCCGACCCGGGTCCGCCGCAGCGCGGTCAGATGGCCGCCCACGCCGAGCCCGGCGCCCAGGTCGCGGGCGAGCGCCCGGATGTACGTACCGGAGGAGCAGACGACGGAGACGACGAGGTCCACGACGGGCGTGCCTTCCCCGGAGCCTTCGTCCTGGGGGGACCCCCAGGCGACGGCCTCGCGGACGTCGTGCACCTGGAAGGACGAGACGGTGACCGGCCGGGCCGGGATCTCGAACTCCTCGCCGCCGCGCACCCGCGCGTACGACCGCTTGCCGTCGATCTTGATGGCGGAGACCTTCGACGGCACCTGCATGATGGCGCCGGTCAGCTCGGCCACGCCCGCGTCGATCTGCTCGCGGGTGACCTTCGAAGCGTCCACGGACGCCGTGATCTCGCCCTCGGCGTCGTCGGTGATGGTCGTCTGGCCCAGGCGGATCGTGCCGAGGTACTCCTTCTCGGTCAGCGCGAGGTGACCGAGCAGCTTCGTCGCCCGCTCCACGCCGAGGACGAGGACGCCCGTCGCCATGGGGTCGAGCGTGCCCGCGTGGCCGACGCGACGGGTCTTGGCGATCCCGCGCATCTTGGCCACGACGTCGTGCGAAGTGAAGCCCGGCGGCTTGTCGACGATGACCAAGCCTCCCCCGGTCTCCGGCCGGGAGATGCCCCCCGGCGTCTTTCCTGCGGTGCTCATCAGGCGGTGGTGCCCTCTTCGTCCTCGTCCTCGGGCTTGCGGTACGGGTCGGCCTCGCCGGCGTACTTCGCGCCGGACGACGCCTCGCGCACGGCCGCGTCGGAGGCGCGCGCCTTGTCGAGGAGGTCCTCGATCGTCTTCGCGGTCTCCGGGAGGGCGTCCGCGACGAAGGTCAGCGTCGGCGTGAACTTCGTCCCGGCGGCGGCACCGACGGCGGAGCGCAGGATGCCCTTGGCGCTCTCCAGTCCGGCGGCCGCGCTGGCCCGCTCCTCGTCGTCGCCGTAGACCGTGTAGAAGACCGTGGCCTCCCGCAGGTCACCGGTGACGCGGGTGTCCGTGATGGTCACGTGCGTACCCAGGCGCGGGTCCTTGATGCCGCGCTGCAGCTTCTCGGCGACCACCTCCCGGATGAGGTCCGCCAGCTTCTTCGCCCGCGCGTTGTCGGCCACTGGTCCTTCTCCTTCTTTGCCTTGCTCATTCAGTCTTCATCAGTGTGGAGCCTGCGTCGCACCGACAGCAGCTCCACCTCGGGCCGGGCCGCGACCAGCCGCTCACAGCGGTCGAGCACGTCCGATACGAACCCCGGGTCCCCGGACACCAGCGCGACGCCCAGCCGGGCCCTGCGATGGAGGTCCTGGTCGCCCACCTCGGCCGCGCTCACGGAGAACTTGCGCTGGAGCTCGGCGACGATGGGCCGGACGACGGAGCGTTTCTCCTTCAACGAATGAACGTCGCCGAGGAGCAGATCGAAGGACAGAGTCCCCACGTACATGCGGTGCCGGATGTCCCGCCGGTTCGGGTTCGATGGCCTGCCACGCCGTCGCTTGGCAGGAACACCAGAACCGTACACGCAACGGCCGGGGCCGATCGACGGAATACTTTCCGCCGACCGGCCCCGAACCTACAGCCGCACTCAGGCGCGCGGCTTCTCGCGCATCTCGTACGTCGCGATGACGTCGTCGATCTTGATGTCGTTGAAGTTTCCGAGGTTGATACCGCCCTCGAAGCCTTCGCGGATCTCGGTGACGTCGTCCTTGAAGCGGCGCAGACCCTCGATGTTGAGGTTCTCCGCGATGACCTTGCCGTCGCGGATGAGGCGCGCCTTGGTGTTGCGCCTGACCTCGCCCGAGCGGACGAGGACACCGGCGATGTTGCCCAGCTTGGACGAGCGGAAGACCTCGCGGATCTCCGCCGTACCGAGCTCGACCTCTTCGTACTCCGGCTTGAGGAGGCCCTTCAGAGCCGCCTCGATCTCCTCGATGGCCTGGTAGATCACCGAGTAGTACCGGACGTCGACACCCTCGCGCTCCGCCATCTGCGCCGCGCGGCCCGCAGCGCGGACGTTGTAGCCGATGACGATGGCGTCGGAGCCCATGGCCAGGTCGATGTCGGACTCGGTGACCGCACCCACACCGCGGTGCAGGACACGGATGTCGACCTCTTCGCCGACGTCGAGCTGGAGCAGCGAGGACTCGAGAGCCTCGACCGCACCGGACGCGTCGCCCTTGATGATGAGGTTGAGTTCCTGGACCAGACCGGCCTTGAGCACCTTGTCGAGGTCCTCGAGGGACACCCGGCGGACGCGCTTGGCGAAGGCGGCGTTGCGCTCACGCGCAGCACGCTTCTCGGCGATCTGACGCGCCGTACGGTCCTCGTCGACGACCAGGAGGTTGTCGCCGGCACCCGGCACGTTGGTGAGACCGAGCACCAGGACGGGAGTCGAGGGGGTCGCCTCCTCGACGTTGTTGCCCTTGTCGTCGAGCATCGCCCGGACACGGCCGTACGCGTCGCCGACCACCACGGTGTCGCCGATGCGCAGCGTTCCGCGCTGGACCAGGACGGTCGAGACGGCACCACGACCGCGGTCGAGGTGGGACTCGATCGCAATACCCTGCGCGTCCTGGTTCGGGTTGGCCCGCAGGTCGAGCGAGGCGTCGGCGGTGAGGACGACGGCCTCGAGCAGGGAGTCGATGTGCAGACCCTGCTTCGCGGAGATGTCGACGAACATCGTGTCGCCGCCGTACTCCTCGGCCACCAGACCGAACTCGGTCAGCTGACCGCGGACCTTGGTTGGGTCGGCACCCTCGACGTCGATCTTGTTGACCGCGACGACGATCGGGACGCCGGCGGCCTTGGCGTGGTTGAGCGCCTCGATCGTCTGCGGCATGACGCCGTCGTTGGCCGCGACCACGAGGATCGCGATGTCGGTCGACTTCGCACCACGGGCACGCATGGCGGTGAACGCCTCGTGACCCGGGGTGTCGATGAAGGTGATGCGGCGCTCTTCACCGTTGACCTCGGTACCCACCTGGTAGGCACCGATGTGCTGGGTGATGCCGCCGGCCTCGCCCGCGACGACGTTCGTCTTACGGATCGCGTCGAGCAGTCGGGTCTTACCGTGGTCGACGTGACCCATGACGGTGACGACCGGCGGACGGGAGACCAGAGCCTCTTCGCCGCCCTCGTCCTCGCCGAACTCGATGTCGAAGGACTCGAGGAGCTCGCGGTCCTCCTCCTCCGGGGAGACGATCTGAACCGTGTAGTTCATCTCGTCGCCGAGCATCTGCAGCGTGTCGTCGGAGACGGACTGAGTGGCCGTCACCATCTCACCGAGGTTCATCATCACCGCGACGAGCGACGCCGGGTTGGCGCCGATCTTCTCGGCGAAGTCGGTGAGGGAGGCACCGCGCGACAGGCGAATGGTCTCGCCGCCACCGCGGGGCAGCATCACGCCGCCGACCGACGGGGCCTGCATGGCCTCGTACTCCTGGCGCCTCTGACGCTTCGACTTACGACCACGACGCGCGGGGCCACCGGGACGGCCGAAGGCGCCCTGCGTGCCACCACGGCCACCGGGGCCACCGGGACGGCCGCCGAAGCCGCCGGGACGACCACCGAAGCCGCCGCCGCCACCGGGACCACCGGGACGACCGCCGCCACCACCGGGACCGCCGGGACGGCCGGCGAAGCCGCCGCCGCCACCACCGGGACCGGCCGGACGGCCGGCGAAGCCGCCGCCGCCACCGGGACGACCGCCGCCGCCACCCGGACGACCACCGGGGCCACCAGGACCACGGCCGCCACCGGGGCCACCACCGGGACGCGGGCCGGCAGCGGGACGCTGCGGCATCATGCCGGGGTTCGGACGGTTACCGCCGGGCGCGCCGCCCGGACGGGGAGCCTGCGGACGCGGCATGCCACCGGGGGTGGGACGCGCGCCGCCCTGGCCCTGGGGACGCGGGGCGCCACCGGGGCCGCCCTGCGGACGCGGGGCACCCGGAGCGGCACCGGGGCCGCCGGGACGGGGGGCACCGCCACCCGGACGGGGCGCCTGCGGGCGCGCCATTCCGGTGGAGCCACCCGAGGTGAAGGGGTTGTTGCCCGGACGCGGACCGGACGGACGGGCACCGCCCGGACGCGGAGCGCCCTGGCCCTGCGGACGCGGGGCGCCCTGGCCCTGCGGACGCGGCGCGCCCTGACCCGGACGGGCGGGACGCTCGCCGGTGGGACGGGGTCCCTGGGTCGCGCCACCGGGACGCGGACCGGCGGCGGGAGCCGACGGAGGCGCGGTGAACTCGGGCGCGGCCGGAGCCGGCGTGACCGGCTTGGGCGCGGGCTTCGGGCCCGGGCGGGGGCCCGAGGCGGCCGGAGCCGGAGAGGGGGTGCTGCTCGCCGGGGCCGCCGGGGTGACCGGGGCCGAAGGCGCGGCAGGGGCCGGCTTGGGGGCCGGGGCGCCGGGCTTCGGGGCAGCGGGACGTGCCGCGGCGGCCGGAGACGGCGCCGCGGGCTTCGAGGGGGCGGCCTTACGAGGCGCGCCAGGCTTCGCAGCGGTCTTGCCGGCGCCACCGCCGGGACCCTGCAACGCATCAGTCAACTTGCGCACGACCGGCGCCTCGATCGTCGAGGACGCCGAACGGACGAATTCACCGAGTTCTTGGAGCTTGGCCATGACGACCTTGCTCTCCACGCCGAACTCCTTGGCGAGTTCGTATACCCGGACCTTAGCCACTTCGCTCCTTTTAGGTCCGGTTACCGCCGGACCGTCGCTACTTCATGGGCGTACTCATCGCGTACTCATCGAGTGCTCATCGCAATCTCGACCTACTTCCAACTCGCGAGGTACCTGACCGCACGGTTATCCGTGCCGTACTTCTTCTTACTGGGTGAGCTGCTCCAGCCGACACCTGATTTCCGCCAGTTCGAGCGGCCCCGGGACCTTGAAGGCCCTCGGGAACGCCCGGCGGCGGACCGCCAGGTCGAGACAGACCGAGGCGGGGTGCAGATACGCACCCCGGCCGGGCAGCGTACCGCGATGATCGGGGACGCATGCGCCCTCGACCGCCACGATGCGCAGCAGATCGCTCTTGGCCGCTCGCTCCCGGCATCCCACACAGGTTCGCTCAGGGCACGCGCGGGCATGCGTCCGGCCAGACACGGTTAAGTCTACCTCCCCGTACCGACCTCACCCGTTTGGGGCAAAAATCGAACGATCGTTTGTCGTGATCTCGCCCTCACACCAGGTGGCGAAGGCGGGATCTCTTCCCTGCGGCGCGCTCAGTCCCGATCGCGCCGCTCGTCGGACGCTCCCCCCGGGCCCTGCGGCCCGGTGGGTGCTCCCGGCTCGGTGTCCGGACGGATGTCGATGCGCCAGCCGGTGAGGCGGGCGGCCAGACGGGCGTTCTGCCCCTCCTTGCCGATCGCCAGCGACAGCTGGTAGTCCGGCACGGTCACCCGGGCGGAGCGGGCCGCCAGGTCGACGATCTCGACCTTGGAGACCCGGGCCGGGGAGAGCGCGCTCGCCACCATCTCGGCCGGGTCGTCCGACCAGTCGACGATATCGATCTTCTCGCCGAGCAGTTCGGCCATCACGTTGCGCACCCGGCTGCCCATCGGGCCGATGCAGGCGCCCTTGGCGTTCAGGCCCGAACGGGTGGACCGAACGGCGATCTTGGTGCGGTGACCGGCCTCCCGCGCGATCGCCGCGATCTCGACGGAACCGTCGGCGATCTCGGGGACCTCGAGCGCGAACAGCTTCTTCACCAGATTGGGGTGCGTACGCGAAAGGGTGACGGACGGACCGCGGACACCCTTGGCCACCCGGACCACGTACGTACGCAGCCGCAGACCGTGCGTGTACTCCTCGCCCGGCACCTGCTCCTGCACCGGAAGGATGGCTTCCAGCTTGTCGTCCAGCTTGACGAGGACGTTCTTCGGGTCCTTGCCCTGCTGCACCATGCCGGCCACGATGTCCCCCTCACGGCGGGCGTACTCGCCGAAGGTGACGTCGTTCTCGGCGTCGCGCAGCCGCTGCTGGATGACCTGGCGGGCGGTGCTCGCGGCGATCCGGCCGAAGTCCGACGGGGTGTCGTCGAAGTCCTTGGGCTCCTGACCCTCCTCCAGTTCGGAGGGGTCTTCCTTCGCCCACACCGTCACGTGACCGGTCTGCCGGTTCAGCTCCACGCGCGCGTGGCGGCGGGCCGAGGGGGTGCGGTGGTATGCGATGAGGAGGGCCGACTCAATCGCCTCGACCAGCATCTCGAAGGAGATCTCCTTCTCTTGTGCCAAGCCCTTCAGGAGCTTCACGTCGATGTCCACGGCTACGCCTCCTCTTCCTTCTTGTCCTTGCGGTTGAACTCGATCTGGACACGCGCCTTGGCGACGTCCGCGAACTCCACCCGGCGGGCGGTGGGCTTGCGCCCCTTCACGCCCGGCACTTCGAGGTCGATGCCGTCGTCGTCCACGGCGAGGATCCGCGCGACGAGCTCGGCACCGTCGTCGAGCTGCAGCTTGACCAGCCGGCCCGTGGCGCGCACGTAGTGGCGGTGCTCCTTGAGCGGGCGCTCCGCGCCCGGGGTACCGACCTCGAGGTCGTACTCCCCCTCGCCCATCACATCGGTCTCGTCCAGCTTCGCCGAGAGCGCGCGGCTCACATCGGCGACCTGGTCCAGGTCGGCGCCTTCGTCAGAGTCGACCACCACACGCAGCACCCGCTTACGTCCCACGGAGGCCACCTCGAGCTCTTCGAGTTCGAGTCCCTGCGAGGCGATGAGCGGCTCAAGGAGTGCTCGCAGCCTGTCGCTCTGGGTGGTGCTCATCCGGGTGACTCCTCGGCCGCGTGTGCTGTTGTGGGTTCGTCGCGTGTCAGACCAAAGGGTATCCGGTCGCGGGGGGTGTTGCCGTCCACGGGCCCGGGGAGCGCGGGTACGCTCGCCTGCGGTGATCTTCGATCCGGGCCGAAGGAGTGAATGTGGGGCGCACGACGACCGTAGGCAGGCGCGCGCTCCTGGCCGCCGGGGCGGTGACGCTGGCCGGCTGCACCTCCGAGAGCGGCGGCGGGCGGCCGAGGAAGCCCTCCGCGGCCGAGCGGGCGGCGCTGGCCGAGGCGGCTCTCCGCCGCAGGTCGGCGTCGACGAGCCGGACCCTGCTGGAACGTTACGACGCGGTACTCGCCGCGCATCCCCCGCTGGCGGAGCGCCTGGCCCCGCTGCGTGCGGCGGTGGCGGCGCACGTCGCCGCGCTGGGCGAGGCCACGGCGAAGGACGCCCCTTCGGCCGACACCCGACCGGCCGACACCCGGCCGGGGGACGCCGCAGCCGGTCGGGCGACGAGCGGCACGGGAAACGGCACGGCGAGCCCGGTCCCCTCGGGCTCCGCGGCCCCGGTGCCTCCCGCGGAGGCCGCCGATCCGGCGGTCGCCCTCAAGGAGCTGGCGGCGGCCGCCCGGTCGACCGCCGACCTCCACGCGGCGACGCTGCTCGACGCGCCGCCCGAGTACGCCCGACTGCTCGCCTCCGTGGCGGCGGCCGGAGCGGTGCACGCCTATCTGCTGACCGAAGGAGGCCGGGGATGAGCGCCCTCGACGCGGCGCGCGCCGCGCTCGCCGCCGAGCACGCGGCGGTGTACGGGTACGGCGTCGTCGGCGGCCGGATCGGCGCCGAGCGGCGCGAGGAGGCCGCTGCGGCTTACGAGGCGCACCGCGCCCGGCGCGACGGTCTGCGCAGGACCGTGCGGGACCTCGGCGGCGAACCGGTGGCCGCCGCGGCCGGTTACGAGCTGCCGTTCCCGGTGCCGGACGCGGCGGCGGCCGGACGTCTCGCCGCCGTTCTGGAGGACCGGGTGGCCGGGGTCTACTCCGATCTCGTACGGGCGGCGGAGGGTCCGCTTCGGCGGGACGCGGCCGCCGCGCTGCGGGAGGCGGCGGTACGGGCCGTCCGCTGGCGCGGCACCGACGTAACCTTTCCTGGGCTCGCCGAGCGGGTGTGAGCCCGGCGCCCCAACGGCCCCGACCAGCTCCGTACTGCAGAAGGAACAACGCACGCATGGGTTTCGAACCGCCGCAGCGACTGGTGCGGACGCTCGGCGAGACGTACGGGGACGCGGTCGCGGCCGAGTGGCTCGGAAAGCTGCCCGAACTCACGAGGAACGCCCTGGAGCGGGCCTTTCTGGACGTCGAGCGGGTGATGGCGCCCGGTGGCCGCAGCAGTCTGGTGGTGCTCGTACGCCGGGCCGACGGCTCCGCCGCCGCGCTGAAGATCGCCCCGGAGGCCGCCCGGCCCGACCTGGAGCGGGACGCGCTGGCGCACTGGAACGGCTGGGGCGCGGTGCGGCTGCTCGACGCGCCCGAGGACGGTTCGCTGGTCCTGGAGCGGCTGCACCCGGAGGTGTCGGTGCGCTCCCTGCCGGAGGCCAAGGCGCTTCTGGAGGCGGCGGGCACGGTCCGGAAGCTGTGGGTGGAGCCGCCGGCGGCGCACGGCTTCGAGTCGGTGGCCGAGCGCACCGCCGGGCAGGCGACGGCGATGGAGTACTACCGGGCGGACGCCGAGGCCGGTGCGCTGACCGCCGCCGCTCTGGAGGCGCGCGCGGAGCTGGTCGCCGACTCCCCCGAGACACTGCTGCTGCACGGCAACTTCCGCCAGGGCAAGGTGCTCGCCGGTGACCGCGCGCCGTGGCTGGCCGTCGGACCCGAGCCGCTGGTCGGCGAGCGCGCCTACGACCTGGCGCGGCTGGTACGGGACCGGGTCGAGGATCTGGTGGCGGCCTCGGCCGGGGCGTCGGCGGCCCGTCGGCGGGTCAACAAGCTGGCGGACTCCCTGGAGGTGGACCGGGAGCGGCTGCGCGGCTGGACCCTGTTCCGCGCGGTCGAGTCGGGCACTCGGGCGCTCACGGCGGGGCGGCGGCAGGACGCGGAGCTGTTGCTGGAGTTCGCGGGCTGGCTGTAGGGGAATACCCTTGCTGTAACGCTCGGCTCGGAGCTCAGGGGGCCGTCATGGTCGAGGAGCTGTTGGCAGCGGCGGCGGCGACCGGTGTAGCGGTCGTCGTGTACGTCGGCGCGGCTGCGCGCGTGGTGAAGCAGTACGAACGGGGTGTCGTCTTCCGCTTCGGGCGGCTGATGAGCCAGGTCCGGCAGCCGGGATTCACGATGATCGTGCCGGTGATCGACCGGATGCACAAGGTGAACCTGCAGATCGTGACGCTGCCCGTGCCGGCGCAGGAGGGCATCACCCGGGACAACGTCACGGTGCGGGTGGACGCGGTCGTGTACTTCAAGGTGGTCGACGCGGCGGACGCGCTGGTGCGGGTGGAGGACTACCGGTTCGCGGTCTCGCAGATGGCGCAGACCTCGCTGCGGTCGATCATCGGCAAGAGCGATCTGGACGACCTGCTGTCGAACCGCGAGAAGCTCAACCAGGGTCTTGAGCTGATGCTCGACAGTCCGGCGATGGGCTGGGGTGTCGCGATCGACCGCGTCGAGATCAAGGACGTCTCGCTGCCGGAGACGATGAAGCGTTCGATGGCGCGGCAGGCGGAGGCGGACCGGGAGCGCAGGGCGCGGGTGATCAACGCGGACGCGGAGCTGCAGGCGTCGAGGAAGCTGGCGGAGGCGGCGGCGGTGATGTCGGAGCAGCCGGCGGCGCTGCAGCTGAGGCTGTTGCAGACGGTGATGGCGGTCTCGGCGGAGAAGAACTCGACGCTGGTGCTGCCGATCCCGGTGGAGCTGCTGCGGTTCCTGGAGCGGGCGGCGACGCCGCAGGGTGGTGCGGCGCCGTCCGACGCGGCCACGCCCCCTGTGCCGGTGGCGCCGCCGGAGACGTTCCAGGACCCTGTGCCGGTGGCGCCGCCGGAGACGTTCCAGGACCCGTTGCCGGTGCTCCCGGAGGAGGCGGAGGCCCTGGAGGGGCCGCCGCCCGAGCCCCGCGTGACGACGGACCTCCCGGACCTGGCGGATCTCCCACCGCTGCCGGACGGCACGGTGGCGGGTCCCCCGGCGGACCCGGTCCCCAGGAGCGAAGCCGCCTGACGCGACGCGGCCCCCGGGGCCCCCCCGGCCGGGGGGGGGGCGACGGGGAGGACAGGGAGTGTTCGCCCTTCGGCGGGGGATTGTCTCCCCCACCCCGGATTCCCCCTCCTCCCCCCCGCCGTGGTTCC
>NZ_JBHUYJ010000042.1:0-7799 GCF_042668715.1 Streptomyces sp. NPDC057271 | reverse complement strand
GAGGGAAGAGGCAGGGGAGGGGTCGAGCGCATTGCCCTAGACGAGTAGGGCCTACGCCCTGGGCCCGCGCAGGGCGTGCTACGCGCTCAGGCGGGCGATGGCCTCCGCCACCGGGAGCTCCTCGCGCTCACCCGTGCGGCGGTCCTTCAGCTCCACGACGCCCTCTGCCGAGCGACGGCCGGCGACCAGGATCTTCGGGACGCCGATCAGCTCCGCGTCGGTGAACTTGACGCCCGGGGAGACGCCCGCGCGGTCGTCGACCAGGACCCGCAGGCCCGCGGCCCTGAGCTGCTCGGAGACCTCGAGCGCCAGCTCGGTCTGGACGGCCTTGCCCGCGGCGACCACGTGGACGTCGGCAGGGGCGACCTCGGCCGGCCAGCACAGGCCCTTGTCGTCGGCGCTCTGCTCGGCCAGCGCCGCCACGGCGCGCGAGACGCCGATGCCGTACGAGCCCATGGTGACGCGGACCGGCTTGCCGTTCTGGCCGAGGACGTCGAGCTTGAGGGCGTCGGCGTACTTGCGGCCGAGCTGGAAGATGTGGCCGATCTCGATGGCGCGGTCCAGCTTCAGGCCGGCGCCGCACGTGGGGCACGGGTCGCCCTCCTGGACGACGACGACGTCGACGTACCGGTCGACCTCGAAGTCACGCCCCGCGACGACGTTCTTCGCGTGCATGCCCTCCTTGTTGGCGCCCGTGATCCACGCGGTGCCGGGGGCCACGCGCGGGTCGGCGATGTACGTGACCTTCTCCAGGCCCTGCGGGCCGACGTAGCCGCGTACGAGGTCCGCGCGCTCGGTGAAGTCGGCCTCGGTGACCATCTCGACGGCCGCCGGGGCGAAGTGCTCCTCGACCTTGCCCAGGTCGACCTCGCGGTCGCCGGGCACGCCCACGGCGATGATCTCGCCGTCGACCTTCACCAGGAGGTTCTTGAGCGTGGCGGAGGCCGGGACGCCGAGAGAGGCGGCGAGGGTCTCGATGGTCGGGGTGTCGGGGGTGGGGATCTCCTCGGCGGCGGGGACGGCGGAGCCGTCGACCGGCTGGAGCTCGTAGGAGATCGCCTCGGTGTTGGCGGCGAAGTCGCAGTTCGGGCAGTCGGCGAAGGTGTCCTCGCCGGCCTCGGCCGGGGCGAGGAACTCCTCGGACTTCGAGCCGCCCATGGCGCCGGCGGTGGCGGCGACGATGCGGTAGTCGAGGCCGAGGCGCTCGAAGATGCGACGGTAGGCCTCGCGGTGCAGGGCGTAGGACCGGGTGAGGCCCTCGTCCTCCGTGTCGAAGGAGTACGAGTCCTTCATCTGGAACTCGCGGCCGCGCAGGATGCCGGCGCGCGGACGGGCCTCGTCGCGGAACTTCGTCTGGATCTGGTACAGGATGACGGGCAGGTCCTTGTAGGACGAGCACTGGTCCTTCACCAGGAGGGTGAAGATCTCCTCGTGGGTCGGGCCGAGGAGGTAGTCGCCGCCCTTGCGGTCGTTCAGACGGAAGAGCTCCTGGCCGTACTCGTCCCAGCGGCCGGTCGCCTCGTAGGGCTCGCGCGGCAGGAGCGCGGGAAGGAGGACCTCCTGCGCGCCGATGGCGTCCATCTCCTCACGGACGATCCGCTCGACGTTGGAGAAGACCTTCTTGCCGAGGGGCAGCCAGCTCCAGATGCCGGCGGCCGTGCGGCGGACGTAGCCGGCCCGGACGAGGAGCTTGTGGCTGAGGACCTCGGCGTCCGCCGGGTCGTCGCGCAGCGTCTTCGCCATCAACTGGGACATGCGCTGGACCGGTGCGTTGGCCATGGTTCTCGTACTCCTGCCGGGTAAGGGTGGTGGCTAGGGGTGCCCGGCGGATCAGGCCGGATCGGACGCGGCGTCTGGCGCATGAGGTCTCCCCATGCCCTCAGGGCATGGGGGACGCATCGCAAGGCGCCGGAGCGCCTGGACAGCGGAGCCGTTCAGGCGCTTCGGCGACGCGGCGAGGTGCCGTGCCGGACGTCGTGGCCCCGGCCATGGTCCGCCGGACACCCCCTAGGAGGTTAGCCGGGCGGCCCGCGCGGGTGGAAATCAGTAAGTCAGTTCCGGCGCGGGAGCGGTAGCGGGGCGCCCATCACGGCGTACGGGCGGGGGGCGCTGGGGAAGTGGACCATGCGGGCCAGGTCGACGTAGCCGAGGGAGCGGTACAGGCCGCGGGCCGGGCTCTCGGTGTCGATCGCCGAGAGGATCGAGCGCGCCAGCTTCGACTGGTCGGTGATGGTGGTGATCAGCTCCCGGCCCACGCCCCTGCCCTGATGGGCGGGGTGGACGTGGAGTTCGGTGATCACGAAGGAGCCGTCGAGCCAGTCGACGGTGCCGTTGGCGCGCAGGTACGGCTCCACCACCCCTGACCACCAGTGGGTCCGGTCGTTGGGCATGCCGTACACGAAACCGACCAGCCGTCCGGACGCGGTGGTCGCCCCGTACGCGCGGGCACCCGGGTTGAGCAGATGGCGCAGCACGATGTGGCGGCGTACGACGATCTCGTCCTCGCTCAGTCCGAAGGCCACGGCCTGTACGGCGAGGGCGTCGTCGACGCGTGCGGCGAGGTCGACAGGTCCGATCGTGACGTCTGCGTCATCCATGCGCCGCACCTTACAAGTGCCTCAGAAGAGCACGCTCATGAAGGCGCCGACCTCACGGAACCCGACGCGGCGGTACGCGGCCCTGGCGGGGGTGTTGTAGTCGTTGACGTACAGGCTGACGACCGGGGCGACGTCGGCGAGGGCGAAGCGCAGCACGGCGGCCATGCCGGTCTCGGAGAGGCCGCGGCCGCGGTACTCGGGGGCGACCCAGACGCCCTGGATCTGGCAGGCCTGGCGGGTCGCGGCGCCGATCTCCGCCTTGAAGACGACCTTGCCGTCCTCGATCCGGGCGAAGGAGCGACCCGTGCCGACGAGTTCGGCGACGCGGGCCTGGTAGAGCAGTCCGCCGTCGCCGGCCATCGGTGAGATGCCGACCTCCTCGGTGAACATGGCCACGCACGCGGGCATGATCAGTTCCAGCTCGTCCTTGCGGATGCGGCGGACGTGCGGGTCGGGCTCGACGGTGGCGGAGGGTCCTTCGGCGACCATCAGTGGCTGGTGGCCCCGGACGTCCCTGGCGGGGCCCCAGCTGGGCTCCAGGAGGCTCCAGAGCTGGGTGGTGGGCTCGGCGGGGCCGACGATGGAGGAGCAGCGGCGGCCGGTCCTGCGGGCGCGGTCGGCGAAGGCGCGGACGGCCTCGGGGGTGGCGCAGATGGGGACGAGGTTGGCGCCGGAGTAGCACAGGGAGCGCAGCCGTCCCTCGGCGTACCAGCCCCACATCTCGCCGCCGAGGCGCCAGGGGTCGAGTCCGGCGGCCTGGACGCGGGCGGTCACGAAGGCGTTCTC
Source organism: Streptomyces sp. NPDC057271 (assembly GCF_042668715.1). NCBI lineage: Bacteria > Bacillati > Actinomycetota > Actinomycetes > Kitasatosporales > Streptomycetaceae > Streptomyces > Streptomyces sp. NPDC057271. The sequence goes on along the minus strand of NZ_JBHUYJ010000042.1, from coordinate 4,416 downwards.
CACGGGGGCGCTCTCGAGGACGGCGAGCGCGGCTCCGAGGTCGGCGGGTTCGAGGACCCGGGTGGTGGTCTGCGTCAACACGAGGGGGCCTCACCATGCGGTCTGCTGATTCTCCGCACTGTACCTGGCGCGTCGAGGAGGCGGCGGGTGAGTGCACGGGCCCCGGCCCACGCCCGAGGACGGTGCGAGGGCCCCGACTGCCCCGGGTGACCGGCGAGTGAACCGGAGGGCGCGCCTGCGGAACAGCCCCGGGCGCGCACGGTCCCCGGGGAACGAGGGGGCGAGCACGCACGGGGCTGTGAGCCCGGCTCGAAGCGCCCGGAGGCGAGCGAGCCTGAGACGGGGCGTCAGACGCCGATGGCGACCGTCGGCTCGCCCGACATCACGCCGTCCTTCTCCATCTGCTCGGCGATCTTCATCGCCTCCTCGATGAGGGTCTCGACGATCTTCGACTCGGGGACGGTCTTGATGACCTCGCCCTTGACGAAGATCTGGCCCTTGCCGTTGCCGGAGGCGACGCCCAGGTCGGCCTCGCGGGCCTCGCCGGGGCCGTTGACGACGCAGCCCATGACGGCGACGCGCAGCGGGACCTCCATGCCCTCCAGGCCCGCCGTGACCTCCTCGGCCAGCTTGTACACGTCCACCTGGGCGCGGCCGCAGGACGGGCAGGAGACGATCTCCAGGCGGCGCGGCTTGAGGTTCAGCGACTCCAGGATCTGGTTGCCGACCTTGACCTCCTCGACCGGCGGGGCCGAGAGGGAGACGCGGATGGTGTCGCCGATGCCCTCGGACAGCAGCGCGCCGAAGGCGACGGCGGACTTGATGGTGCCCTGGAAGGCGGGGCCGGCCTCGGTGACGCCGAGGTGCAGCGGGTAGTCGCACTGGGCGGCCAGTTGACGGTAGGCGTTGACCATGACGACCGGGTCGTTGTGCTTGACCGAGATCTTGATGTCGCCGAAGCCGTGCTCCTCGAAGAGGGAGGCCTCCCACAGCGCGGACTCGACCAGCGCCTCGGGGGTGGCCTTGCCGTACTTCTTCAGCAGCCGGGCGTCGAGGGAGCCCGCGTTGACGCCGATACGGATCGGGGTGCCCGCGTCCTTGGCGGCGTGGGCGATCTCCTTGACCTTGTCGTCGAACTGCTTGATGTTGCCCGGGTTGACGCGGACGGCGGCGCAGCCGGCCTCGATGGCGGCGAAGACGTACTTCGGCTGGAAGTGGATGTCGGCGATCACGGGGATCTGCGACTTCTTCGCGATCGTGGCGAGCGCGTCGGCGTCGTCCTGCGTGGGGCAGGCGACCCGGACGATCTGGCAGCCGGAGGCGGTCAGCTCGGCGATCTGCTGGAGCGTGGCACCGATGTCGGACGTACGGGTCGTCGTCATCGACTGCACCGAGACGGGCGCGTCCCCGCCCACCGCGACCGACCCGACCTGGATCTGGCGGCTCTTGCGCCGCTCGGCGAGCCGGGTCGGAACGGACGGGATACCGAGAGAAATCGCGGTCATCAGCTGTACAACCCCAAGGTGTGGTTCATCGGGCTCAGGTCTTCGAGATTACCGTCCCGGGCGCGGGTGGCCGGACACCCAGGGGCCCGGCCACCGATCGGTCATGTCAGCTTCACCGGGTTGACGATGTCCGCGGCGAGGACGAGGAGGGTGAAGCAGACGAACACGCCCGCCACCACATAGGCGGCCGGCATCAGCTTGGCCACGTCGAACGGGCCCGGGTCGGGGCGCCGGAAGATCCGCGCGGTGTGACGGCGTACGGACTCCCACAGGGCGCCCGCGATGTGGCCGCCGTCGAGCGGAAGCAGCGGCAGCATGTTGAAGAGGAACAGCGACACGTTGAACATGACGAGCAGCTGGAGGAAGAAGACCAGCCGGGTCTCCGCCGGTGCCTCGATGCTCATCAGCTCGCCGCTGATCCGGGCCGCGCCGACGACGCCCACGGGTGAGTCCTGCTTGCGCTCGCCGTCGCCGAAGGTGGCGTCCCAGAGGTCCGGGATCTTGCCGGGCAGGGCGAGGACGGCCTCGAAGCCGGCCTGGAGCTGGTCGCTCATCCGGGAGGCGGACTCGCCGAAGGTGAGCGGGACGACCTCGCGGCCGGACTCGAAGCCCAGGTAGCCGGCGGAGACGTACTCGACGGGCTGGACGACGTTTCCGTCGGCGTCCTTCTTCAGGACCTTGTTCTCCAGGAGCGTCGCCTGGAGGTCCAGCTCCTCGCCGTCGCGCTGGACGGTGACGGTGGCGGGCCCGGTGGTGGCGCGGATGCGGTCGGAGAGGGTGTTCCAGTCCGTGACGCGTTCGCCGTTGAAGGCGACGATCCGGTCGCCCTTGAGGAGTCCGGCGGCCTTGGCGGGCGACGGGCGGTCGCCGGGCTTGCAGGTGTCGCGCTTCTCGCTCTGGTCGATGACGCAGTGGGTGACGCCCGCGACCTTGGTGGTCTGGGCCTCGAAACCGACGGCCATGGCGCTGCCGAAGAAGAGCAGAACGGCGAGGATCAGGTTCATGAACGGGCCGGCGAACATCACGATGACGCGCTTCCACGGCCTGCGCGTGTAGAAGAGCCGCTTCTCGTCGCCGGGCTGGAGCTCCTCGAAGGAGGCCTCCCGGGCGTCCTCGATCATGGCGCGCCAGGGCGACGTGGAGCGTGCTTCGATCCGGCCGTCCTTGCCGGGCGGGAACATGCCGATCATCCGGATGTAGCCGCCGGCCGGGATGGCCTTGATGCCGTACTCGGTCTCGCCCTTCTTCCTCGACCAGATGGTCGGGCCGAAGCCGACCATGTACTGCGGCACCCGGATGCCGAAGAGCTTGGCGGTGGAGAGGTGGCCCAGCTCGTGCCAGGCGATGGAGACGAGCAGGCCGAACGCGAACAGCGCGATGCCGAGGAGCGTCAGAAGAACGGTCATGCGCGCGCCTCCGCGGTTGCCTTCGCAGCGAGTACTGCCAGTTCCCGGGCCCGGGCCCGGGCGCAGGTCTCCGCTTCCAGGACGTCCGACACCGTCAGTGGGGTTCCCCGCTCGGGGGTGCCGTGTTCGGTGACGACTGCCGTGACCGTATCCATGATTCCGTTGAACGGCAGCTTTCCGGCGAGAAACGCCTCGACGCACTCCTCGTTCGCGGCGTTGAAGACGGCGGGCGCGGTGCCGCCCAGTTCGCCGACGTGGCGGGCGAGGCCGACGGAGGGGAAGGCCTCGGTGTCGAGCGGGAAGAACTCCCAGCTGGAGGCCTTGGTCCAGTCGAAGGCGGGGGCCGCGTCCGGGACGCGCTGGGGCCAGCCGATGCCGAGGGCGATCGGGCCACGCATGTCCGGCGGGGTGGCCTGGGCGAGCGTGGAGCCGTCCGTGAACTCGACCATCGAGTGCACGTACGACTGGGGGTGCACGACGACCTCGATGCGGTCGAAGGGGATGTCGTAGAGGAGGTGCGCCTCGATGACCTCCAGGCCCTTGTTCACCAGGGTGGCGCTGTTGACCGTGATGACCGGCCCCATCGCCCAGGTCGGGTGGGCGAGCGCGTCCTCGCGGGTGACGTGGGCCAGCTCCTCCCTGGTACGGCCGCGGAAGGGGCCGCCGGAGGCGGTGACGACGAGCTTGCGCACGTCGGCGCGGGTGCCGGCGGCGAGCGCCTGGAAGAGGGCGGCGTGCTCGGAGTCGACGGGGATGATCTGACCGGGCTTGGCCAGCGCCTTGACCAGCGGGCCGCCGACGATCAGCGACTCCTTGTTGGCGAGGGCGAGGGTGCGGCCGGCTTCGAGGGCCGCGAGCGTGGGCGCCAGACCGATGGAGCCGGTGATGCCGTTGAGGACCGTGTGGCAGGGCGAGGCGGCCAGGGCGGTGGCGGCGTCGGGCCCGACGAGGATCTCGGGGAGCGTGGCACCGGGGCCGTACAGCCCGGTCAGCGCCTCCCGCAGCGCGGGGGCCTTGTCCGCGCGGGCGACGGCGACCGCGTCGACCCCGAGCCGGTGGGCCTGCTCGGCGAGCAGTTCCACCCGGCCGCCGGAGGCGGCGAGGGCGGTGACCCGGAAGCGGTCGGGGTTGCGCAGGACCAGGTCGATGGCCTGGGTGCCGATGGACCCGGTGGAGCCGAGGACGACGATGTCCCGGCGGCCTTCGCTCGGATCGAAGACGAGGTGCGGGTCGGCGAGAGGAGAGGGGCGGTCGCTCATGCCCCCCATTCTTGCCGCAAAGACCACGCCCCCTTCACCGGGTGCGGGTGAACGCTCCGAAGACGTGGTGGAAGTCGGGGAACGTCTTCCGTACGCAGCCGGGGTCGTCGAAGGTGATGCCGGGGGTGCGCAGGGCGGTGACGGCGAAGGACATGACGATCCGGTGGTCGCCGTGGGTGGCGATCTCGGCCGGGCCGGTGGGCGTGCCGGGCAGGATCTCGATCCAGTCGTGACCGGTGGTGACGG
>NZ_JBHUYJ010000041.1:0-64450 GCF_042668715.1 Streptomyces sp. NPDC057271 | reverse complement strand
TCGCAGGCCGAGGCGACCGGCGAGGCGACGGACGACGTTGCGGTCGACGCCGCGGTCGCTGCGGCTGCGGCTGCGACGACCGCACCGACCGCGACGACCGCACCGACCGCCGCGGTGGAGTGCGTCGAGCCTGCCGAACCCGTTGCGCCGCTGGAGCCTGTCGAGCCTGTCGAGCGTGTTGACCCGGTGCAGCCTGTCGAGCCCGTCGTGGCCGCGCCGGCGGCCGTCGAGCCCGAGAAGGAGGCGGCCGAGACCCTCGTCACCGTGAGAGCGCCCTCCACGACCACCCCCCGGTCCCGCAAGCGCCTGCGGATCGCGCTCGCGGCGGTCGCCGTCGTCGCGCTCGCCGTGCCCGTCGCGTACGGCATCGCACGGTCGGATTCCGTAGAGCCCACCGGCGACGGAAACAGGGGCGGGCGCGCCGCGGCCGGTCCCTCCGAGGCGCCCGGTGTGAGCGTCTCCCCGAGCGGCTCGCCGTCCACCCCGCCCCCGTCCGCCTCCACGAGCCCCGCCTCCGCCACGTCCTCGGGCGCGTCCGCGGCTCCGAGCCGCGCGAAGGGCACCTCGACGGCGGGCGGCAAGACGACCGGAACGCCTGTGCGCGCCGGCGTCAGCTCGTACAACTGGACCGGCCCCTGCGGGCAGTACTACCTGCTCGACCGTCGGCCCGAGCAGGTTCCGCCGCCGCCGATGCCGGAGCAGTCCCGCCGCTGGGCCGCGTCGTTCGACGGGGTCGACGCCGGGCACATGTACCTGGAACTCACCGCCACCGGCCGTACCGACGCCGCCGTGGTCATCACCGGCCTCCACGTACGGGTGGTGGAGCGCGGCGAGCCCCTCGCCCGGGCGGTCTACTCCATGGGCGAGGGGTGCGGTGGCGGTGTCACACCCCAGACCTTCGACATCGACCTCGACGCGGCCCATCCGTCCGCCAGACCCATCGCGGGCCAGGACGGCGACCGGACGGTGCCCGCCAAGGACTTCCCGTTCAAGGTGTCCACGAGTGACCCGCAGGTCTTCAATCTCGACGTGCACACCGAGGGGCATGTCGTGACGTGGTACCTGGAGCTGGAATGGAGCGACGGCGAGCAGCACGGCAAGGTCGTCGTCGACGACGGCGGCAAGCCCTTCAGGACCAGCGCGATGGAGGGCGAGAAGCCCTACGGCTACCAGTACGACACGGACGAGTGGGCCCTGCTGGAGTGAGTGAAGGCCCCGGCACCGTACGGATACGGTGCCGGGGCCTTCGTCGCACAGCGGCGCGTCGTCAGAGGCGCTCGGGCGTCCGGATGCCCAGCAGGGCCATGCCCTGGTGGAGCGTCCGGGCCGTGAGGGCGCAGATGAACAGACGATTCTCCGCGACCTCCTGCGGCGGCTCGGGCTTGATGACCGGGCACTGGTCGTAGAACGTCGTGTACAGCGACGCCAGCTGGTACAGGTACGCGGCGAGCTTGTGCGGGGCGTACTCGGCGGCCGCCTCGGCCACCGTCTCGCCGAACTGGTCCAGGTGCAGGCCGAGCGCACGCTCCGCCGGGGCCAGCTCCAGCTCGGGGTGGGCGAGCGGGGTGCGGTCGCCGGCCTTGCCGAAGATCGACCCGATACGCGCGTACGCGTACTGGAGGTACACCGACGTGTCGCCGTTCAGCGACACCATCTGGTCCAGGTCGAACTTGTAGTCCCGCGCCGCCGAGGTCGACAGGTCCGCGTACTTCACCGCGCCGATGCCCACCTGGGCACCCCGCTCGGCGATCTCGTCCTCGGTCAGGTCGCGCGCCTTCTCGCGGACCACGGACGCGGCCCGGTCGATCGCCTCGTCCAGCAGGTCCACCAGCCGGACCGTCTCGCCCTCACGGGTCTTGAACGGCTTCCCGTCCTTGCCGAGCACCGTGCCGAAGGCGAGCTGGACGGCCTTCACGTCCTCGTTCAGCCAGCCGGCCCGGCGGGCGGTCTCGAAGACCATCCGGAAGTGCAGGGACTGCCGGGCGTCGACCACGTACAGCAGGGTCGTCGCCTTCAGGTTCTGCACCCGGTCCCGGATCGCCGACAGGTCCGTCGCCGCGTAGCCGAAACCGCCGTCGGACTTCTGGACGATCAGCGGCGTCGGGTTGCCGTCCGGGCCCTTGATGTTGTCGAAGAAGACACAGAGCGCGCCGTCGGAACGGACCGCGACACCGGAATCCTCCAGGATCCGGCAGGTCTCGGCCAGCATGTCGTTGTACCCGGACTCGCCGACGATGTCGGGGTCGCGGATGTCCATGTCCAGCTTCTCGAAGACGGAGAAGAAGTAGATCTTCGACTCGTCGACGAACTTCTGCCACATGGCGAGCGTCTGCGGGTCCCCGGCCTGGAGGTCGACCACCCGGCGACGCGCCCGCGTCTTGAACTCCTCGTCGGAGTCGAAGAACTTGCGCGCGGCCTTGTAGAGCCGGTCGAGGTTCGACATCGCCTCTTCGCCGGACACCTGGGCGTCCCTGTGATCCAGCTCGTGCGGGTGCTCCTCCAGGTACTGGATGAGCATGCCGAACTGGGTGCCCCAGTCGCCGATGTGGTGGCGGCGGACCACCTTCTCGCCCGTGAACTCCAGGATCTCGACCATCGCGGCGCCGATCACGGCGGAGCGGAGGTGGCCGACGTGCATCTCCTTGGCCACGTTCGGCTGGGCGTAGTCGATCACCGTCGTGCCCGCGTCCTCCGCGAACGGCACGCCGAGGCGGTCGTCGGCGGCGCGCGCGGCGAGGGTCCTGATGATCGCCTCGTCGGTGACCGTGATGTTCAGGAAGCCGGGGCCCGAGACCTCGATCTCCTTCAGCACGTCGTTCGCCGGGATGCCGTCGACGACCTTCGTCGCCAGCTCACGCGGATTGCCCTTGAGCTGCTTGGCGAGGGCCAGGATGCCGTTGGCCTGGAAGTCGGCCCGGTCGCTTCGTCGCAGCAGCGGGTCGGCGGAACCGGCCTCCGGCAGGGCTGCCGAGAGACCTTCCGCGAGACGCTGCTGCACGGTCGAAGCGAGGGAAGGGACCGAGGCCATGAGCTTCCGTTCCTGTCGGTGGTTCGGTGGTGGGCTTTATCGCTTGTCAAGTGTCCCATGGGCGGGCAACGTGTTTTCTCCCCTGTGGACAACCTCAGGGCTGTGGACAACCTCGGAGCGGGCTGTTCCGTCTGGGAGAATGACTGACGTAAGGCTGCAAGGCTTTCGAGGGACCAAGGAAGAAGGACGTACCGACCGTGGCTCAGAGCAGCACCGAGACCGACTGGGTCTCCCGTTTCGCGGACGAGGTCATCGCCGAGTCGGAGCGACGTGCGCCTGGCAAACCGGTCGTCGTCGCCTCCGGACTCTCCCCCTCCGGCCCGATCCACCTGGGCAACCTCCGCGAGGTCATGACCCCGCACCTGGTCGCCGACGAGATCCGCCGCCGCGGGCACGAGGTCCGTCACCTCATCTCCTGGGACGACTACGACCGCTACCGCAAGGTGCCGAACGGCGTCGCGGGCGTGGACGAGTCCTGGGCCGAGCACATCGGCAAGCCGCTGACCTCCGTCCCGGCCCCGGCCGGTTCGCCGTACGCGAACTGGGCGGAGCACTTCAAGGCCGCCATGGTCGAGTCGCTCGCCGAGCTGGGTGTCGAGTACGACCCGATCAGCCAGACGGAGCAGTACACGGCGGGCACGTACCGCGAGCAGATCCTGCACGCGATGAAGCACCGCGGTGACATCGACGCCATCCTCGACCAGTACCGGACGAAGAAGGCGCCGAAGAAGCAGTCGCAGAAGCCGGTCGACGAGGCGGAGCTGGAGGCCGAGGAGGGCTCGGGCGCGGCCGCAGAGGACGACGGCTCCGGCGGTGCCGGTGGCTACTTCCCGTACAAGCCGTACTGCGGGCGGTGCGAGAAGGACCTGACGACCGTCACCTCGTACGACGACGAGACCACCGAGCTGGCCTACACCTGCACGGCGTGCGGCTTCTCCGAGACCGTCAAGCTGAGCGAGTTCAACCGCGGCAAGCTGGTCTGGAAGGTCGACTGGCCCATGCGCTGGGCGTACGAAGGCGTGATCTTCGAGCCCTCGGGCGTGGACCACTCCTCGCCCGGCTCGTCGTTCGTCGTCGGCGGCCAGATCGTGCGCCAGATCTTCGGCGGCGTCCAGCCGATCGGCCCCATGTACGCCTTCGTCGGCATCAGCGGCATGGCCAAGATGTCCTCCTCGCGCGGTGGCGTGCCCACCCCGGCGGACGCGCTGAAGATCATGGAGGCGCCGCTGCTGCGCTGGCTGTACGCGCGCCGCAAGCCCAACCAGTCCTTCAAGATCGCCTTCGACCAGGAGATCCAGCGGCTCTACGACGAGTGGGACAAGCTGGAGGCCAAGGTCGCCGACGGCTCGGTGCTGCCGGCGGACGCGGCCGCGCACGCGCGTGCCGCACGCACGGCCGCCGGTGAGCTGCCGCGCACGCCGCGCCCGCTGCCGTACCGCACGCTGGCCTCGGTCATGGACATCACCGCGGGCCACGACGAGCAGACTCTGCGGATCCTGACCGAGCTGGACCCGGAGACGCCGGTCACCAGCCTGGACGAGGTCCGACCGCGCCTGGACCGCGCCGAGAACTGGATCACCACCCAGGTTCCGGCCGACCAGCGCACGATCGTCCGCGACGAGCCGGACGCCGAGCTCCTCGGATCCCTCGACGACCAGGGCCGCGAGTCCCTGCGCCTCCTCCTGGAGGGCCTGGACACGCACTGGTCCCTGGACGGACTGACCACGCTCGTCTACGGCGTCCCGAAGGTCATGGCCGGTCTCGACCCCGAGGCCAAGCCGACCCCGGAGCTGAAGGTCGCGCAGCGCGCCTTCTTCGCCCTGCTCTACCAGCTGCTCGTCAGCCGCGAGACGGGGCCGCGCCTGCCGACGCTGTTGCTCGCGGTCGGCGCCGACCGGGTGCGCAAGCTGCTCGGCGCATAACCGTACGAGAGCGCGAAGGGCCGCCACCGGGTGGCGGCCCTTCGCCGTGCCCGGTCCCGTCGCGGATCTCTCCACACTTCGGACTAGGCGGGGTTCCGACGTGGGCACGACGAGATCGGGTGCCGTGCGGGAGACCGTGGAGGCATGAAGAACGACGTCATCGCAGTCATCGGATGGATCACCCTCGTACAGGGCGGACTCGGCGCAGGCGGGCAGATCTTCGGCGACGAGCCCTGGGGGCTGCTCCAGAAATGGTGGGACATCCCCACCGCCGGGTACCTCGCCCTCGCCGTCGTCGGCGTCACGCTCGCCCTGTGGGGCGAGACGGCGAAGAAGCGGGCCAAGGCCTGAGCCCCCGGCCCGCAGGCGGCTAAGGGATGTGGTTCTCCGCCATCTCCTGCTCGATGCGGTGCCGCAGCTGCGGCGTCAGCTCACGCAGGATCGAGGCGCTGCGCGGGTGCTGGACGCCGTACATGTCGCTCAGCCATATGTCGAGCTGCTCTGCGTTCGGGAAGTCCTGCCGCTCCTCGACGTAGTCCCACATCGCCTTGTACGCCGCCTCGGCGAACTCCTCCACGAGCGGTTCGGGGTCGGCGTACTCGGCGAACTCGTCGAACTGCTCCGGAGCCGGGCCTTGGAGCCGGCCCTGGGCCTGGCCGTGGCCCTGGACCGGTCCCTGGCCCTGAACTGCTTCCGGGTGCGGGATCTGTTCCTGGCGCGGGCTCGGGATCGGCACGCCCGCGGAGTCAGGCGTTCCCGCCGGCGGCGGCTCCTCGCCCTCCGCGTACATCGGGACGTACGCACCCGCGTACGCCTCGGGAGGCAGCGGCTGCGCGGCGAACCACGGACTGTCGTGGGTCGGCTGGCCCTGCTCGTCCGGACCCTGCGGCCCTTGGGAACCCTGCGGGCCCTGAAGCCCCTGCGGAGCCTGGGGGGCCGGCTGCCGGCCCTGCTGAAGCTGGGGGGCCGACGGGGCGCCGGGAGTCACCTGGACCGGTACCGCCTCCGCGAGTACGGGCTGTGGAGGGAGCAGCATCGGTTCCACGCCCGCTGCCGCGAGGCCCGCCGGGGCCGTTTCGGCGAGGGGCACGCCGTACTTCGCCAGCCGCAGCGGCATCAGCGCCTCCACCGGCGCCTTCCGCCGCCACGCGCGACCGAAGCGCGCCTGCAGCCGGGCCTGGTAGATCAGCCGGTCCTGTTCCAGCTTGATCACCTGCTCGTACGAGCGCAGCTCCCACAGCTTCATCCGCCGCCACAGCCGGAACGTCGGTATCGGCGACAGCAGCCACCGCGTGATCCGCACGCCCTCCATGTGCTTGTCGGCGGTGATGTCGGCGATGCGGCCGACCGCGTGCCGCGCCGCCTCCACCGAGACCACGAACAGCACCGGGATCACGGCGTGCATGCCGACACCCAGCGGGTCCGGCCATGCGGCCGCGCCGTTGAACGCGATCGTCGCGGCCGTCAGCACCCACGCCGTCTGGCGCAGCAGCGGGAACGGGATCCGGATCCAGGTCAGCAGCAGGTCCAGTGCCAGGAGCACACAGATACCGGCGTCGATACCGATCGGGAAGAAGTACGAGAAGGTGCCGAAGCCCTTCTCCACGGCGAGCTCACGCACAGCGGCGTACGAACCCGCGAAACCGATACCGGCGATGACCACCGCACCGGCGATCACCACACCGATCAGTATCTTGTGCGTGCGTGTCAGCTGCACCGCGGCCACCCGCGATCCCCTCCCGTCAATCCACATCTCGCGGGCACAGCGTGGCACACGTGCGAGGAGCCCGACCCCCGGGGGAGGGACAGGCTCCTCGAAAACATGCGCAAATACGGGTGTACGCGACGCCCGTGGCCCGCGTGGGCTACTTGTTCGCCGCCGCGACCGCCGCGACGGCCTCCTTCGACGCCGTCACCGCACCGGCCAGGATCGTCTTCTCGGAGGGGGCGTCGGCCCCGGCGTACCCCGCACCGTTGTACGTGAGCAGCACCAGCACGTTGCCGGTACGCGCCACGACCGAGGCGTACGTGAAGTCCTCGCCCGTCTTGCGGATTTCGTACGTGACGGCCTTGGCCTCGTCCCCGAGACCGGCCGCGTCCGAGGTCTTCAGCTTCTTCGCGCCCTCGGTCGCCTGGACCTTGGCGAGTTCCTTGGCGAAGTTCCCCTGGGCGCGCTTCTCGCCGCTGCCCAGGGAGGCGTCCGACTCGTAGCGGTAGAAGGAGACGTCGAGCCAGCGGTACTGCGAGCCCTTGACGCCCTTGTCGTCGAGGCCGTTCCACGAGCAGCCGCCACGGCTAGCCGTGTCGCTCGACGCGGCCGCCGTACCGTTCTTCGCCTTGGCCTTCGGTACCAGGCTCCCGGTCGTCTTCGCGGAGATCGACTTGCACACCTCGGGCAGCTTCGCGAACTTCGCGGGCTCGGGCGCCTTCGTCGTCTGCGGGCTGCTGGGGGCGGAGGAGGCCGAACCCTTGCCCTTGTCGGGCGTACCCGAACCGCTGTCGGAGTCCGAGGAGCAGCCGGCGACGACGAGCATCACCGGAACGGCTGCGCAGGCGAGTATGCGGGTGAGTCGCGGGGCTGATCGGTGCATGGTTCCTTCAGTCGCTTGTCGTACGGTCCGGTCACGGTCCGGCCGGCGGCCACGGTACGCCGACACGTTACGTGGTCCCGGCGCGGTCGCGGACTGGTCGCCGCAGGGTCGCCGGGCGGGACGGGACCGCTACTCCTCCAGACGCTCGGCGAGCAGACGGGCCAGGGTCATGGCCTTTTCCTGCAGTTCCCGGCTGTCGGGGGCCTCCGCGGAGCCGGTGGTCTGCTCCACGTACTCGACCGTCACGACCACGTTGGATGTGCGGAACACCACGCTCACGGTGCGGTGCCGGCCGTTCGCGCCGCCGGCGCTGAGCGTGTCGTCGAGGAAGGCGACCTGGCCGAGGCCCTGCAGGACGCGCGGTTCCAGACCGGTCGTCGGGGTGGTCGTGGGGGTCTGCTGCGGGGACTGGGTGCCCGAGGCCGTGGGCTGCGCGCCGCTCGTCGTGGGGTTCGTGCCCGGACTGCCGCCGGCGTCGCCGGAGGGGCTTGCGGGGCTCTGCGTGGGCTGCGTCGGCTGGGGCGACTGGGGCGACTGCGTCGGCTGGGGGAGGTCGGCCACCAGTTGCTTGCGGGAGAACACCTCCTGTGCGCGGTCGTCGTCGCTCACGGCGGGGTCGTACGACACGACCCGCTCGATGTCGAGCCGCAGCCGGTGCATCGCGTCCGGAGTGTCGGCCTTCCAGCTGCAGCCGACGCGGCGGTCGGTGTCGTACGTGACGGCGGCGGCGCCGCGGTACACCGCGTTCCGCTCCTCGTCGGGGAGCTGGGTGGCCCCGGGCAGCAGGTCGCGGAGCGTGTTCTGCGGGACGGCGCCGCAGGGCTCGAAGAGGGTGCGGTAGCGGCCGGGGGGCGCGGCGTCTGCGGCGGGGCCGGCCTTGGAGTCGACGGCGCCGGTTCCGGATCCGCTTCCGGAGGAGCATCCGGTGAGTCCGAGGACGAGCGCTGCGGCGAGCGCTGCCAGACCGGGTACGTACGCCTGTCGCTGCACGCTCCCAGGCTCCCTTCTCCCGAAAACTGTTTGCCGCCGAATACCGGCCGATGGACACAATGTCTATCGCACGCGCGGCTGTTGATGCCGGTCCGTTGTCACCTGTACGGGCCTTGGCTCCGGTTTTTGCGTTATCAGGCTTTTTGGGGGAATCGAGGAAGTATGTCGTATGTAGAGGTGCCGGGCGCGAACGTGCCCATCCGGATGTGGACCGATCCTTCCACGGTCGAGGGCGGCGCGATGCAGCAGCTCCAGAACGTGGCCACGCTGCCGTGGATCAAGGGCCTGGCCGTGATGCCGGACGTGCATTACGGCAAGGGTGCGACCGTCGGCTCGGTCATCGCGATGCAGGGGGCGGTCTGTCCGGCTGCGGTGGGCGTGGACATCGGCTGCGGGATGTCGGCGGTCAGGACGTCGCTGACGGCGAACGACCTGCCGGGGGATCTGTCGCGGCTGCGGTCGAAGATCGAGCAGGCGATTCCGGTGGGGCGGGGGATGCACCGCGACGAGGTGGACCCCTCGCGGCTCTTCCAGTTCCCGACGGCGGGCTGGGCCGACTTCTGGTCGCGGTTCGACGGGATCGCGGAATCGGTCAAGTTCCGTCATGAGCGTGCCCAGAAGCAGATGGGAACGCTGGGTAGTGGTAATCACTTTGTCGAATTTTGCCTTGATTCGACCGGCTCTGTTTGGTTGATGCTGCACTCCGGGTCGCGGAACATCGGCAAGGAACTCGCCGAGTACCACATCGGCGAGGCGCGGAAGCTGCCCCACAACCAGGGGCTCGTCGACCGTGACCTGGCGGTCTTCGTGGCGGACACCCCGCAGATGGCGGCCTACCGGAACGACCTGTTCTGGGCGCAGGAGTACGCGAAGTACAACCGCGCGATCATGATGGCCCTCTTCCAGGAGGTCGTCCGCCGGGAGTTCCGCAAGGCGAAGGTGACCTTCGACCCGGTGATCTCCTGCCACCACAACTACGTGGCGGAGGAGCGGTACGAGGGGATGGACCTGCTCGTCACCCGTAAGGGAGCGATCCGGGCCGGCTCCGGCGACTTCGGGATCATCCCGGGCTCCATGGGCACCGGCTCGTACATCGTGAAGGGGCTCGGCAACGAGGCGTCCTTCAACTCGGCCTCGCACGGTGCCGGCCGGAGGATGAGCCGGAGCGCGGCGAAGCGGCGCTTCTCGACACGGGACCTGGAGGAGCAGACGCGGGGCGTGGAGTGCCGTAAGGACTCCGGCGTCGTGGACGAGATCCCGGGTGCGTACAAGCCGATCGAGAAGGTCATCGACCAGCAGCGGGACCTGGTCGAGGTGGTCGCGAAGCTGAAGCAGGTCATCTGTGTGAAGGGCTGATGCCCGTGGGGCGGAGGTCGAAGCGCGGAGGTCGAAGCGGGGAGGGAGGGGGCCGGTGCCGGGCACCGGCCCCCTCCGCGTCCGCTTCCCCGGCCGCGGCCGGTCGCTCACAGCTCGCGGTGGACCTTGGTGTTGGAGGCCTGGGCGCGGGGGCGGACGACCAGGAGGTCGATGTTGACGTGGGAGGGGCGGGTGCAGGCCCAGGTGATGGTGTCGGCGACATCGTCGGCGGTGAGGGGCTCGGCCACGCCGGCGTAGACCTTGGAGGCCTTCTCGGTGTCGCCGCGGAAGCGGGTGGTGGCGAACTCGTCCGTCTTGACCATGCCGGGGGCGATCTCGATGACGCGGACCGGGGTGCCGACGATCTCCAGGCGGAGGGTCTCGGCGAGGACGCGGGCGCCGTTCTTGGCGGCGACGTAGCCGGCGCCGCCCTCGTAGGTGGCGTGTCCGGCGGTGGAGGAGAGGACGACGACCGTGCCGTCCCCGCTCTCGGTGAGGGCGGGGAGCAGCGCCTGGGTGACGTTGAGGGTGCCGATGACGTTGACCTCGTACATCTGACGCCAGTCGTCGGGGTTGCCGCTGGAGACGGGGTCGGCGCCGAGGGCGCCGCCGGCGTTGTTGACGAGGACGGCGATGGTGCGGAAGGCGGTCGCGAAGGTCTGCACGGCGTCGCGGTCGGTGACGTCGAGGGCGTAGGCGGTGGCCTGGTGGCCGGCGTCGACGATCTCGGCCGCCAGCGCCTCGATGCGGTCCTTGCGGCGGGCGGTGAGGACCACGCGGTAGCCGGCGGCGGCGAGCTGCCTGGCGGTGGCCGCGCCGATTCCGCTGCTCGCTCCGGTGACGACGGCGATGGGGGTACCGGCGGCAGTCATGACGTGCTCCTCGCGCGTGTGGTCGATTGTGTCGATCGCGTGGTCAGGATAGGTCCGGGCTTCAGCGGCCGCGGGGGGCGTACATGATCACGGCCATGCCGGCCAGGCAGACGAGGGCTCCGGTGATGTCCCAGCGGTCGGGGCGGTAGCCGTCGGCGACCATGCCCCAGGCGAGGGAGCCGGCGACGAACACTCCGCCGTAGGCGGCGAGGATGCGGCCGAACTCGGCGTCGGGCTGGAGGGTGGCGACGAAGCCGTAGATGCCGAGGGCGGCGATGCCGGCGCCGATCCAGAGCCAGCCGCGGTGCTCGCGGACTCCTTGCCAGATGAGCCATGCGCCGCCGATCTCGAAGAGGGCGGCGACGGCGAAGAGGGCGGCGGACCGGGCGATGAGCATGGGGTCAGGGTGCCACGGGACACGCTGACTGACGGGTGATCAGAATATATGCGGTGTTATCGGTATCTTCTGGGCATGAGTGCGATGCGCAGGGTCCTGCTCGGTGTGGTGCTGGCGGCCGCGGTGGCGGTCGGTACGGGCGAGGGAGCCCGTGCCGTCGGGGTCGAGGCGGAGGCCGAGGCCGATCTGGCCCATCACGGCCACCTGTCCTTGTGGGAGGGACGGATGGCCGTCCGGCTGGTCAGCGAGAACCACGGCCCGTCGGACGTGTCCCAGGCGACGGTGCGACTGGCCTTCTCCGAGCCGATGGCGGGTGGGCAGGAGCTTCCTCCGTCCTGTCTGTGGGCGAGTGAGCGAGTCGTGGTCTGTCGTACCGGCGAGCTGCGTGCCGCCGGAGCGGTCGAGGAGCTGGTGCTCGATCTGCGGACGGCGGACTCCCCGGACGAGGTGATGGTCGACATCGCGACGCTCTGGTCCGACGGGGTCGCCGACGGGAACGCTCTGAACGACCGCCATCACGTCCTGGTCCTGGCCACCGGCGACCCGTACGTCTTCTGATCCCTCCTCCGCCCGCTGCGGCCGCATCGTCAGAAGGTGTAGCCGTCGGGGCGGACGAGGAGCGTCGTGCGGCGGGCGGGGTCGGCCCAGGTCGCCCGTATGAGCCGGGCCGGTGTCGTGGGGGCGGCCGGCAGGGCGGGTGTGCCGCCCTCGGGGGCGATCAGGACGAACTCTCCTTCGCGCAGCAGCTCGTAGAGCCTTCCCTCGCGCAGCTTCAGGTCGGGGACGCGCCGGGTGTTGCGGCCGTAGGAGATGCCGATCCCGCTGATCATGCCCATCGCCCTGGAGGAGGCTGCCGGGACGTGGTTGAGGAGGTGCGCGGCGAGAGCGCGCAGGGCGCGCCGGATCGGGCCGCGGGCCATGGCGAGCCGGATGATGGCGCCGCTGCTGCGGAGCACCGAGGCGCCGACGGGGTGGCGCTCGGACTGGTAGCTGTCGAGCAGGGCCTCGGGGTCGGGGGCGTCGCCGCGCAGGACCGCCGTGAGCTTCCAGGAGAGGTTGGCGGCGTCCTGGAGGCCGGTGTTCATGCCCTGGCCGCCGGCGGGTGAGTGGACATGGGCGGCGTCTCCGGCGAGGAAGACGCGTCCTACGCGGTAGGCCGGGGCCTGGCGTTCGTCGCTGTGGAAGCGGGAGAGCCAGCGGGCGTCGTGCATGCCGTAGTCGGTGCCGAGTGCGCGGCGGGCGATCTCGCGGACCTCGTCGAGGTCGAGGGGCTCGCCGTCGGGGACCTCGCGGTCGCGGTTCCATCCCATGACGCGGTACCAGCCGTCGCCGAAGGGGGCGATGAAGGCGAAGGCGTCCCCGACTCCGTTGACCGTGAGCATCCCTTCGGGCTTCTCGGCGAGACGGACGTCGGCGAGGACGATGGAGCGGATCACCGATTCGCCGGGGAAGGGCAGGCCGAGGGCGGTCCGCACGGTGCTGCGCACGCCGTCGGCGCCGACGAGATAGCGGGCGCGGACGGTGGTGGTGCCGTCGGGGCCGGTGAGTTCGGCGGTGACGTGGTCGGCGTCCTGGCTCAGTCCGCGCAGTTCCGTTCCGTACAGGAAGTCCACGCCTGTGGACAGCGCGCGCCTTTCGAGGAGCCGCTCGACCTGGTACTGGGGCGTGATGAGGAGGTACGGGAAGCGCGAGCGGAGACGGGTGAGGTCGAGGGAGAGGCGGCGGAAGAGCTTCAGCTCGGTGATGGGGGAACCGGTGGCGATCAGTTCGTCCGCGAGGCCCCGGGCGTCGAGCTGCTCCAGGGTGCGGGCGTGCACCCCGAAAGCGCGGGTCATGTTGCTGATGCCGTGCGGGCGGCGCTCGATCACCGTGACGCGGAGGCCCGCGGCGGCGAGGTCGCCGGCGAGCAGCATTCCGGTGGGGCCGGAGCCGGCGACGAGGACGTCCGTGTCCAGGTGGTTCATGGTTCACTCCTGACTCGACAGTGGTGCCCACGATTGTTTGCCAACAACTGTTGGTCAACGCTTGTTGGTAAATGTAGGCCCGGCCGCCCTGGCATGTCAACGCCTGTTGGCCTACAGTTGTTGACATGATGACCGCACGTCGCTCCGACGCCACCCGCGCCGCGATCCTCGAAGCCGCCCGCGAACGATTCGCCTCCGACGGCTACGAGCGCGCCACCATCCGGGCCATCGCCCGCGACGCGGGAATCGATCCCTCGATGGTGATGCGCTACTACGGCAGCAAGGAGGGGCTGTTCGCCGCGGCGTCCGAGATCGAACTGGACCTCCCCCAGCTCGGCGCCCTCCCGTCCCGGCACATCGGCGCGGTCCTGGTCAGGCACTTCCTCGAACGCTGGGAGCGCGACGACGTGCTCACCGGGCTGCTGAGGGTCGGCGTCACGAACACCGCGGGCGCCGAGCGGATGCAGGCGATCTTCGCCGGGCAGCTCGGCCCCATCGCCCTCGGCGTCTGCCCCGATCCCGCCGAGGCGCCGCGCCGCGCCGCGCTCGTCGCCTCGCAGATTCTCGGCATGGCGCTCGCCCGCTTCGTGCTGCGGCTGCCGCCCGCGGTCGAGATGTCCCAGGACGAGATCGTCGCCTGGCTCGGGCCGACCGTGCAGAGATACCTGACGGCCCCGGCGCCGGAGGCCCCGCAGTCCCGGACTTCGGAGCCGTAGACCCGGAGCCTCGGGACCTGGAGTCTCGTCACCACGGTGCCGGAACGCACGGCGGGGCCGGGCGCGTTCTGGCGCGGGCTCAACGCGGCCTGGGGCACCGTGTCCGACGCGTACAGCGATGCCGCAGTCGCCCTGCTCATCGCCCATATGCGACGGACCGTCGAACTCGGCGCCGTCCAGGTCGAGCGGCTGCGCGAGGGGGAACTCGACTGATCGTCGCGACCCGAACGGCCGGCCGCCGACCCCCTGGTACGCCTTCGGTCAGCGCGCGGCCGCGCCGCCGAACTCCCTCAGGGCGTCGGTGACGATCGCCTCCAGGCGGGCGTGGTGGGCGCCGCGCCAGTACACCCGCTCGCACTCCGTGCATCGCGCGAAGACGTCGTACGTCTTCTCCGTGCCCTGCTCCAGGCGCTCGCGCACCGAGTCCTTGTCGGCGTCGGTCAGCGGTCCGTTGCATGCGGTGCAGCGGGTCCACGGCCTCAGGGGCGGCGCGAACCGCTCCAGTACGTCACGGAGCTGGTCGTCGGGCTGGTCGCTGTACACATACGCGCCGGCCCACAGCTCCCGGCGGCGCAGCAGCCCACGGTCCCGGGAGAGCATCACGCGCCGCTCCTTCGCGGAGAGCGCCGCGAGCGCCGGGTCGCCGATGTCCTCGCTCTCGTACGCCGCGTCGACCCCGAGGAGACGCAACCGTCGGGCGAGCGTGCCCAGATGGACGTCGAGGAGGAGCCGCAGCGGGGCGCCGGGCACCTGCTGGGGCCGCTCGACTCCCTCGACCTCGATCGTCTCGCCCGTGGCGGGGATGTGGGACACCTCCACCGGACGCCCGTCCACCAGCAGCCGGCCGGTCTCGGTCAGCGGCACGCCGAGCGACTCCACGACATGGCCGAGCGTCGAGGCGCCGTCGGTGGCCACGGCCGTGCGCCCCGAGCGCCGTTCCGCCGAGACGAAGAGGCGCAGTCCGGGGGCGAAACTGATCTGGATCTCCGGTCCGTTCACGGGGACAGGATGTCACCGCCGCCCACTGGACGGCCAGGGAATTCGGTCCGGGGACGGCCCTGCCGGGCGGCCTGTCGCCTCGGCGAGTACGGTCGGCTGCTCGGTGAAGTCGAGCGGCTCCGGTCCGGTCGGCAGGGGGCGCCGGTTCCTGGGATACGGTCCCGCCATGAAGATCATCGACCTTGAGCCCGGTGACTCGCGCCTGGAAGCCGACCTGCTCCCCGTCCTGCGCGAGCTCCGCCCGCACCTCACGCCGGAGCTCTTCCGCGAGGTCCACCGCAACGGCCGCCCCCAGGGGCTGCGTTTCAGCGCCGCCTACTCCGAGGACGGTCTCTGCGTGGGTGCCGCCGGCTGGCGGATCATCGACAACACCAGCTCGATCCGGCAGCTCTACGTCGACGACCTGGTCACCGCCGCCACCGAGCGCTCCACCGGCGTCGGCCACGCGCTCCTGACCCACCTGGAGCAGCACGCCCGGAAGGCCGGCTGCCACGAGCTCAACCTCGACTCCGGCACCCACCGCACCGGAGCCCACCGCTTCTACCTGCGCGAGCGCCTCGACATCGTGGCCTTCCACTTCACCAAGGCCCTGGACGCGGACAGCCCGGAGAACTAGAGAGCCTCCAGATCCAGGCGCCAGTCGTTGCAGCGCATCGGACGGCCGGGCGGGTACTCAAGGTCACGCGCGCCGAGCAGCTCGAAGCCCACCTTGCGGCAGACCGCGTTCGACGGTCCGTTGTCCGTCGAGGGGAAGGCGTGCAGGAAGCGGTGCGTGCGTTCGGCGCGCGCCAGCTCGGCGACCAGACGCGTGGCAGCCGTCGCGACGCCCCGGCCCTGGTACCCCGGGAGCACCGTCCAGCCCGTCTCGTAGACCGGCTCGCCGTCCTCGGCCTGCTCCCAGAATCCGATACCGCCGACCGCGACCTCCTCGGGGATCAGCACGATCCGGTACATCCGGCCCGCGCTCGTCCGCTCGGCGCTCAGGCCCACATAGCGCCGATGCCGTCCGAGGAGCGCGTCGTCGGTTTCCGGGCCGCCGAGATGCTCCATCAGCTCGGGCGCGTTCATGGCGGTCAACAGACCGAAGTCGCCCTCGGACCAGGGCTCGAGACGCACGGGCGAGGCGGCCGGGGAGGGCGAGGCGGGGGAGGAGAGCGGGGCGTCGGCTTCCATGCCCGCACTGTAGGTCAGGGGTCTGACACCCGGCGGGCGTACGCGGTGGGCGGTACCCCGACCGTCGCCGTGAAGTCCCGTACGAGATGGGCCTGGTCGCTGTAGCCGAGCTCGGCCGCCAGGGCGGCCCAGTCGGGGGAGCTCCCGGCCTCCGTCGCCTCGGCGCGCTCCAGGGCCTCGTGGATGCGGTACCGCAGGATGACCCACTTCGGCCCGACGCCCACGTAGTTCGCGAACAGCCGCTGGAGCGACCGGTTCGACAGCCCCGCCATACCGGCCAGTTCGGACGCGCGCCGGATCGTCCGGTCCGTACGCACCCGATCCACCAGCGCCATGGCATGCGCGGCCTGTGGCTCGGGCGCGGGGCCGCGGGCGAGCAGGAAGGCGTCGAGCGCCGCCACGCGCGCGTGCTCGGCCTCCGGGGCGAGTACGGCGTGCACGGCGGGGGCGTCGGCGTCCGCGAACACCTCGCCGAGCGGGACGCGGCGGCCCGTCCACTCCGACACCGGCCACGCGGGGGCGAACGGCCGGAAGCCGCCCGGCCGGAACTGCACGCCGCAGACCCGGCCGACGCCCGTGAGCTTCTTCGTGAAGAGTTCGAGCCCTATCCCGGCGACCTCGGCGAACGACACGCCGCCCTCGCCCGCGCCCTCGATTCCGCCCGCGCCCGGGCCTGCGATTCCGCTCGCCCCCTCGCCTGAGATCCCGCCCGCGTCCTCGCCCTCGATCCCGCCCACGTCGTCGTAGCGCTGGAAGACGACGTTCACGGACGGATGCGGAACGACATGGCTCGCGTACGGCTCGGACAGGGCCCAGTCGATGAACCAGTAGTGCTCCAGGTACGGGCGCAGCTCCGGCGCCGGCTCGTGGCGGCGGAACCGGACGCGGGTGAGGAGTTCCGCCGCGTCGACGATTCCGCGGGTGTCACGGCGCGGGCCACGGGAGGGCGTCATGCCACTCAGCCTAGGCACCGACCTGGCGCTGTCGTGTTTCTTCAAGACTCCGACGGGAGGATCACCTAGCGTCATGACATGACGAACCGTATGCGACCCCTCAGCGAGCTGCTGGGTACCGCCGCCGCCCACGCCGCCCCCGTGGTGCGCGGTATCGCCGACGACAGCCTCAGCGCGCCCACGCCGTGCTCCGAGTACGACGTACGGGCCCTGCTCAACCACCTCTTCCACGTCGTCGTGAACTTCCAGGCGCTGGCCGCCAAGCAGCCCGCCGACTTCTCCACGGCCCCGGACTACCTGGGCGATGCCGACTGGCGCGCACGCTTCGAGGCCGAGACGGCGAAGCTCGTCGAGGCCTGGGCCGCGCCCGGCGCTGAGGAGGGGACCTCGGGGACGATGGGACTGCCGGCCCGTACCGTCGGATCCATGGCGCTGCTCGATCTGACCGTCCACGTCTGGGACCTCGCCCAGGCAGCCGGACAGACCTTCGAGCCGGATCCGGCCGTCGTGGAGAGCCTGGCGGGAACGGTGGAGCAGCTGGCTCCGACGGCCCGGAAGATGAACGTCTTCGGCGAGGCCGTGGAGGTTCCGGAGAGTGCCTCCGCCTTCGAGCGGCTCCTCGCGGCGACCGGGCGGAACCCGCGCGACCGGGCGGCGGCCTGAGGTATCCGTGCCTATCGCAGGCGGTCCGGGGAGCCCACCGAGAGGTGCGAGACGACCTGCCCGAAGGCCTGCTCCTCGGCGTGGGTGAGCGGCACGGTCTCCTGGGGGTGCCAGACCCGCTCCAGCGGCGCTTCGGCCCGCGCACGGCGAGCACGGGCGCGCAGGCCCAGCGCCACCCAGACCGTGGTGGAGACGGCGAGGAGTCCGACGAGGGTGATCACACGGGGGTCAGAGAACTGGCCGGGCAAGGACGACATGGCTGACTCCGGGGAGCGAGGGCCGGTACGGGGGGGCGTGCCCTGGCAGGGGGCGCGTGCGCACGGCGCTGACAATTACTGCGGCTTCCTCCCGACCTGTTCAGTTAACACCACGATGGGGGCTTTCCGGCAGGGGGCCCGGGACCGAAGCCCTGCCGGGAGGCCCTCTTGTGCGGGTCGGTGAACCGCTTCAGTGTGGCGGGGCAGTCAGGTTTCGGCCGGGGAGGGAGCAGCCGCATGCCGGACATGAAGGTGTGGGGGTTCACCGACGACAGGGGCACGGCGCTGGGTGCCGTGCGGGGGCCGGAGCGGGTGGTGGCCTATGTGCGGGCGGGGGCGGCCCTGCTCGACCTGGGGCTGCCGCCCGTCGCGGTGTACGGCTCGGGCCATGACGGCGAGGGCCTCGATCCGGTCAAGGCGGGAGAGCTGGCGGCGGCCGGGGTGCCCTACCTGGGGCCTGGGCGCGCCCTGGACGAGGCGCGGCTGCGGAGCCTCGGCCCCGAGCTGATCGTCGACGTCACGTACGACGGGAAGAGCGCGTACGCGCTGGACGAGGGTGTCGCCGAACGGCTCGGGGTGCCGCTGGCCGCGATCTCCGTGGGCAACGAGCTGCCGTTGGCGGCGATCATCGGGCGCTTCCGTGAGCTGGCGTCGTCCCTCGGCGTGGCTTCCCCTGGTGTGGCTTCCCCTGGTGTGGCTTCCCCCGGTGTGGCTTCCCCCGGCGCAGCGGCAGGCGCGTCCGCCGACCCCGTGGCCCCCGCCGAGGCGGCCCTGCGTGACGCCGCCGCCCGGACGGACGTCACCGTGCTCGCGCTCTCCGGCGCCGGTCCCGACCAGGTCCATCTGGCCCGGCCACAGGCCTGGCCCGAGCTCGCACGGCTCCGGGAGCTGGGCGTCCGGGTGGTCGATCCCGGCCCCGGACCCGGCGCCAACTGGCTCACGGCCGACTGGGAGCACGCCGCGGCGCTCCGCCCGGACCTCGTGCTCTTCGACAGTCGCGCCAACGCCATGGGGCCCGAGGTGTTCCCGCCCGTGGGTCACGCGCGCGTGGCGCCGTGGAATCCGGAGACTCCACCGAGCCCGGCGGCCTACGCCCGCTTCTTCGAGGGCATCGCGCAGGCCCTTCTGCGCTAGGTCCCCGTACGGTCACCGATCCGCCGGCGCTCCTGCCGTAGGGTCACCGATCCGCCGGCGCTCCCGTCCTACGGTCACCGATCCGCCGGCGCTCCTGCCGTACGGGCACCGATCCGCCGACGCTCCCGTCCTACGGTCACCGATCCGCCGACGCTCCCGTCCTACGGGCACCTATCCGCCGACGCCCTCGCCGACCCGGCCGCTCCCACCGCTCTCGCCACCCCCGACGCTCTCGCCCAGCTTCGCGCGCAGGGAGTTCGCGAACTCCTCCACGCGCGACAGCTGGGAGCGGAGTTCCGCGACGCGCGCGGCGGCCGCCCGTTCGTAGCGGCGTACCCGGGCGACCAGAGTGGACCGTTCGGCGGGGGAGAGGCGCGGGTCGGCGAGGCGGTCCGTCGCCGAGAGGAGGTCGCGGGTCTCGTCGATCGTGAAGCCCAGCGGCTTCATCCGGCGGATCACCATCAGCCGGTCGACGTCGGCGTCCGTGTAGAGCGGGAAGCCGCCCTGGGACGAGGCGGAGGGGACGACGAGACCACTGTCCTCGTACTGGCGGATGGTCCGCAGGGACAGTTCCGTCCGGGCGGCGACCTCGCCGATCTGCATGGGTTCGCCGACGATGCGCACTCTGCTCACGGTGCCCGTCCTTCCCGCGCGACTTTCGCGCGCTACATAGGCATTTGTCCTAACTTCAGCACTTATGCGAGCTGGAAGTGCGGCGAAACGCCTGCCGGTGGGGCGGCCTTTGGACAGCGGCCGGCTCGGCGAGACCCTGTTGCCCAAGCGGCTCGCACTGCCGATCTTCTGCACGCGCCGAGCCTGCGGGCCCTGTCCCGGAGGACCGGCTGGACGACGGAGCGGTACGGGGTGGGGCACTGGTGGGAGCAGCCGCTGCACAACCAGAGCGCGCTGCGGCTCAAGGCGCGGTTGCTGTTCATGAAGAACGGCGTCGTCGTCGACGTCCCGTACCGGCTCGGCTCCGCCCGTGAGCCGGCCGCCGAGCGCGCGAAGGCCGCCGCGGCCCGCGAGCGGGAGAACCGACCCCACGGCCCGCGGGCGGAGCCGGGAGGAGCCGGGAAGCGCGGCCAGGAGCCGGGAGGAGTCGGGAAGCGCGGCCAGGAGTCGGGAAGCGCGGCCAGGAGCCGGAAGGAACCGTCCCCTACGGCCAGACCAGGCAGTACGGCTGGTGACCCGCCTCGTGCAGACGGTGCGAGAAGTCCTGCCACTCGTGGAGCAGTTGGTAGACGTTGAACGCGTCGCGCGGGCCGCCGCGGTCCGGGACCGTGGACCAGATGAAGGCCGCCGCGCCGACCGACTCCTCGCCGATGCCGCGCAGCGGGTCGACCACGGTCATGGGCAGCTTCACCACGGCGTAGTCGGGGTGGAGGACCACCAGTTCCAGCGGGGGCACCTTGTACAGGGGCATGCCCTGGATGCCCGTGAGGACCATCGCGGCTATCGTCTCGGGCTTGATCTTGCTGAACATGCCACCCATGCCCAGCTCGTCGCCGCCCAGCTCCTCCGGGCGCATCGAGATCGGGACGCGGGCCGCCGTCGCGCCGTCCGGCGCGCCGAAGTACTTGTAGGTCACCCCCAACCGGCCGCCGCCCCCCGTCGTGGGTTCCGAGGACCCCGTGGGTCCTGTTGATTGCGTGGGCTCTTCCGTACGCCGTCGCCGGTGCCTCCCCCGCCGGGCAGGCTCGGGACCCAGATCGTCCGTCCCCTCGCCCAGTCCGCCACCGCGATGCATATCTCCACCCGACTGCTTTTTAGGCAACACGACCCCCGCCGTGCAACCCGATCATCGTGACAGTGACCTCCCCCACGCTCTCGCGGTGAAACACCTGTCCGCAAGAACGTCCGGCCCTCTGACACCATGGATTCCGTGAGCCATCCCTATGACGCCCCAGTTTCGCAGACGCCGGGGATCGACGCCCCGGCGTAATTTGCGGGGTGCTCACGCCCATACCGTAGTACTCGCAGCCGTACTCGCAGGTCAGGACCACAGTGCCGTATTCATACGAAGCCCCAGTCTCACAGACGCTTTTCGACCGCGCGTCCCTCGTGACGCCCGGCGGCGTGAACTCACCGGTGCGCGCCTTCCGGGCCGTGGGCGGAACGCCCCGGTTCATGGTGTCCGGTACCGGCCCGTACCTCACCGACGCGGACGGCCGGGAGTACGTCGACCTCGTCTGCTCATGGGGGCCGATGATTCTCGGCCATGCTCACCCCGAGGTCATCGCGGCGGTGCAGGCCGCCGTCGCCCGCGGCACCTCTTTCGGCACGCCCGGCGAGGGCGAGGTCGCCCTCGCCGAGGAGATCGTCGCCCGGATCGAGCCCGTCGAGCAGGTTCGGCTGGTTTCCTCCGGTACGGAAGCCACGATGTCCGCGATCCGGCTCGCCCGAGGCTTCACCGGCCGGGCGAAGGTCGTGAAGTTCGCCGGCTGCTACCACGGGCACGTGGACGCGCTGCTGGCCGCCGCCGGCTCGGGTGTCGCCACCTTCGGCCTGCCCGACACGCCCGGCGTGACCGGCGCGCAGGCGGGGGACACCATCGTCCTGCCGTACAACGACCTGGAGGCGGTCCGGGCCGCGTTCGCCGCGCACCCGGGTGAGATCGCCTGCGTGATCACCGAGGCCTCGCCCGGCAACATGGGCGTCGTCCCGCCGCTGGACGGCTTCAACGCAGGCCTGAAGCAGCTCTGCTCCGAGAACGGCGCGCTGTACATCTCCGACGAGGTCATGACCGGCTTCCGGACCTCCCGCGCCGGCTGGTACGGCGTCGACGGGGTGAAGCCCGACCTGATGACGTTCGGCAAGGTCATGGGCGGCGGCTTCCCGGCCGCGGCCTTCGGCGGCCGCGCCGACGTCATGGGGCACCTCGCGCCGGCCGGCCCGGTCTACCAGGCGGGCACCCTCTCCGGTAACCCGATCGCCACCGCCGCGGGCCTCGCGCAGCTGCGCCTGCTCGACGACGCCGCGTACGCCAAGGTCGACGCCGTCTCGAAGGAGATCCAGGAGCTCGTCACCGGCGCGCTCACCAAGGAGGGTGTGGCGCACCGGCTGCAGACCGCCTCCAACATGTTCTCCGTCTTCTTCACGGCCGACGAGGTCCGGAACTACGACGACGCGAAGACGCAGGAGGCGTTCCGCTTCAACGCGTTCTTCCACTCGATGCTCGCCGACGGGGTCTACCTGCCGCCGTCCGCCTTCGAGTCGTGGTTCGTCTCGACGGCGCACGACGAGCGCGCGATCGAGCGGATCGCCGCCGCGCTGCCCGCCGCCGCCCGCGCCGCCGCGGAGGCCACGGCATGAGCGCCTCCGACATCACGGTCGTCCACCTGGTGCGCCACGGCGAGGTGCACAACCCCGACGGAGTCCTCTACGGCCGCCGCTCCGGCTACCACCTCTCCGAGCTGGGCCGGCAGATGGCCGACCGGGTCGCCGAGCACCTGGCCGACCGGGACGTCACGTACGTCGTGTCGTCCCCGCTGGAGCGCGCGCAGGAGACGGCGCAGCCCGTCGCCAAGGGCCACGGCCTGGACCTGGCCACGGACGAGCGGCTGATCGAGGCGGGCAACGTATTCGAGGGCAAGACCTTCGGTGTCGGCGACGGCGCGCTGCGCAAGCCGGGCAACTGGAAGCACCTCACCAACCCGTTCAAGCCGTCCTGGGGCGAGCCGTACGTCGAGCAGGTCGTACGGATGATGGGCGCGCTGGACGCGGCGAAGAACGCGGCGCGGGGGCACGAGGCGGTCTGCGTCAGCCACCAGCTGCCGATCTGGATCGTGCGGAGCTTCGTGGAGAAGCGCCGGCTGTGGCACGACCCGCGGCGGCGACAGTGCACGCTGGCCTCGCTGACCTCGTTCACGTACCAGGGCGACAAGATCGTCTCGGTCGGGTACAGCGAGCCGGCGCGTGACCTCGTGCCCGCGCACCTGCTCGCGGGCGCGAAGCCGGTCAAGGGGAAGTCGAAGGCCTTCGGCGCGTGAGCGTTCCGCTGGGGAAGTCGTAGTCGAGCCGTCGAGCCGTCGAGGCGTCGAGGCGTTGAGCTGCCGAGTCGTCGAGTCGTCGAGTCGTCGAGGCGTTGAGCTGCCGAGCTGCCGAGCTGCCGAGCTGCCGAGTCGTCGAGTCGTCGAGTCGTCGAGCCGCCGGGTGGGTCGGCCGCGGGCCGTGGGGCTGGTCGCGCAGTTCCTCGCGCCCCTTCCGGGCCCTCGCGCAGTTCCTCGCGCCCCTTCGGGCTCCCGAACGTGGGGCGCTCCGCGTTCGGGAGACTGTTCCTCGGGTACACCTTCAGGGCGATCGGATGACGTGAAGTCATCTGGTCGCCCTGAAATTTTTGTGCTAATTCCCGGAACCTCCCTGTTCCTCCCGGCATCTCACTCATTGTCGGTTTGGATGACCGGCCGGTCATACGTACACGCGAATGGGGACGTCATGCGCGGGATCACTCGAAGGGGACTCATCGGGGCGGGTGCTGGCGCCGCCGCTGCGATCGGGATCGCGGGATGCAGTGGCAACGGGTCCGGCAGATCGCGTAATTCGGGTGCGGGTAAGGGCGGTGACGCCTCCGGAACCCAGGGCACCCCCACGCCCACCAAGGAAGAGGCCCAGCTCATAGGCGACGGTTCCACGTCCGACACCGGGAAGCAGCCGAACCAGCCCGACGCCCCCGTCCCCCTCGAACCGGGCCAGACCCCGCCGCAGTTCGTGATCTTCTCCTGGGACGGCGCCGGTGAGGTCGGCAACGGCCTCTTCCCGCGCTTCCTCGAACTCGCCAGGAACCACGACGCCGCGATGACCTTCTTCCTCTCGGGGATCTACCTCCTGCCGGAGTCGAAGAAGAGCCTCTACCGCCCGCCGAACAACCGCGTCGGCGCCTCCGACATCGGCTACCTCACCGACGACCACATCAAGGACACGCTCAAGAACGTCCGCCGGGCCTGGCTCGACGGACACGAGATAGGCACCCACTTCAACGGCCACTTCTGCGCCGGCTCCGGCTCGGTCGGCAACTGGACCCCGGCCCAGTGGCAGAGCGAGGTCGATCAGGCCGTGAAGTTCGTCACCGAGTGGAAGACCAACAGCGGCTGGACCGACCTCGACCCGCTGCCCTTCGACTACCGCAAGGAGCTGATCGGCGGCCGCACGCCGTGCCTCCTCGGCCAGGACAACCTCCTGCCCACCGCGAAGCGCCTAGGCTGGCGCTACGACGCCAGCTCGCCCGGCGGCCGCCAGATGTGGCCCGTCAAGCGCCAGGGCATCTGGGACCTCCCGCTGCAGGCCGTGCCGTTCCCCGGCCACTCCTTCGAGGTCCTCTCGATGGACTACAACATCCTCGCCAACCAGTCGAGGAACACCACCAAGGGCATGCCCTCGCGCTACCCGGGCTGGCGCAAGCAGGCCACCAGGGCGTATCTCAACGGGTTCGAGCGCGCGTACGAGTCCAACCGCGCGCCGTTCTTCATCGGCAACCACTTCGAGCAGTGGAACGGCGGCATCTACATGGACGCCGTCGAGGAGTCCCTCAAGGTCATGGCGGGCAAGAAGGACGTCCGGCTTGTCTCGTTCCGCCAGTTCGTGGACTGGCTGGACGTGCAGGACCCCAAGATCCTCGCCAGGCTCCGTACGCTGGAGGTCGGACAGGCGCCGACGGGCGGCTGGAGTACCTTCCTGAAGCCCGCTGCGTAAGGCGGAGCAAGGCGGAGTAACGCCGAGTACGTCCCTTAAGCCCCCTTGACAAGGGGCTTTACGGGCAGTCAGGGGGGTGCCCAAGATCCCCCAAACGCCCATGCGAAACTTTTCACATGAGCCTTAGCCGTGCCCCTCGACGCACCCTGCTCGCCGTCGGAACCCTGTCGGCCGCCCTCGCTCTGTCGGCCTGCGGCTCGGACTCCAACGGCAAGTCGGGGGGCGGCGGCGGAACCAACTTCGTGACCAACACGGGCGGTATCTCCACCGTGGCCAAGGGCGAGCGCACGGCGCCCAGCAAGATCGCGGGCGAGACCCTGGAGGGCGAGCGGCTCGACGTCGCCGACCTCAAGGGCAAGGTCGTCGTCCTGAACGCCTGGGGATCCTGGTGCGGCCCCTGCCGCGCCGAGGCTCCGCACTTCGCCAAGGTCGCGAACGACCTCAAGGCCGAGGGCGTGGAATTCGTCGGCCTCAACACCCGCGACTTCAACAAGCAGCAGGCGATCACCTTCGAAGAGGACTACGAGGTCCCCTACCCGAGCCTGTACGACCCCGCCGGAAAGCTGATCCTCAACGGATTCCCCAAGGGCACGCTCAATCTGCAGGCCATTCCGTCCACCGTCGTGCTCGACAAGGACGGGAAGATCGCCGCCCGCGCCCTCATGGCACTCGACGAGAAGAAGCTCCGCTCGATGATCGAGCCGCTTCTCGCGGAGAAGTGATCCGGTGAACGAGACGGTCTTCAGCGGGGCCCTCCTGCTCGCCCTGCCCATCGCCGTGCTCGGCGGCCTGGTCTCCTTCTTCTCCCCGTGCGTCCTGCCCCTCGTCCCCGGCTACCTGAGTTACGTGACCGGCGTCACCGGAACCGACCTGGCCGAGGCCAGGCGCGGCCGGATGGCGGGCGGGGCCGCACTCTTCGTCCTGGGCTTCACCGCCGTCTTCGTCTCCGGCGGCGCCCTCTTCGGCGGCTTCGGCAACACCCTGCAGGAACACCGCGAGGTCATCTCCAAGGTCCTCGGCGCGCTGACCATCGTGCTCGGCGCGTTCTTCATGGGCGCGATGCCGTGGATCACCCGCCGCGAGTTCCGCTTCCACAAGCGGCCCGTGACGGGGCTCCTCGGCGCGCCCATGCTGGGCGTGCTCTTCGGCGTCGGCTGGGTCCCGTGCATCGGCCCGACCCTCGCCGCCGTCCTCGCGCTCGCCTCCAACGAGGCCAGCGCCGGCCGCGGCGCCCTGCTCACCGTCGCCTACTGCCTGGGCCTCGGCCTGCCGTTCATCCTCACCGCGATCGCCTTCCGACGGGCGCTCGGCGCCTTCGGCTGGGTGAAGCGGCATTATGTCTGGGTCATGCGCATCGGCGGCATCATGCTGATCGCAACCGGCCTGCTGCTCGTCACCGGAGCCTGGGATCGCATCGTGTCCGAGATGCAGGTCTGGACTGCCGGCTTCACCCCGGGGATCTGACCCATGACCCACACCAGCCCGAGCGACACGAACGCGAGCGGCGCGAGCCCGAGCGAAGCCGACCCGAGCGACACGAACGCGAGCGAGGCCGAGGAGCGCGCGGACCTCAGCGCCGCGGGCTCGCAGCTCTCCACGGCCCCGCGCGAGGAGAGCGCCATCGGCGGTCCCACCCTCGGGGTCGTCGGCTGGATCCGCTGGTTCTGGCGCCAGCTCACCTCCATGCGAGTGGCGCTGATCCTGCTCTTCCTGCTCTCCCTCGGCGCGATCCCCGGCTCGCTCATCCCGCAGACCAGTGCGGACGAGCTGAAGGTGCGGACCTTCCAGGAGGCCCACCCCACGCTCACGCCGATCTACGAGAAGCTCCAGCTCTTCGACGTCTACAGCTCGGTGTGGTTCTCCGCGATCTACATACTGCTGTTCGTCTCCCTCATCGGCTGCATCGTGCCCCGCAGCTGGCAGTTCGTCGGCCAGCTCCGCGGCATGCCGCCCGCCGCGCCCGGACGCCTGACCCGACTGCCCGCGTACGCGACCTGGCGCACGGAGGCCGAGCCCGAGCGGGTCCGTGAGGCCGCGCTCACCCTGCTCAAGGGCCGCCGGTTCCGTGCGCACACCGTCAAGGACGCCGTCTCCGCCGAGAAGGGCTACCTCCGCGAGGCGGGGAACCTGGCCTTCCATGTCGCGCTGATCGTGATGCTGGTGGCCTTCGCCTGGGGCCAGCTCTTCAAGTCCGAGGGCGGCAAGCTGATCATCGAGGGTGACGGGTTCTCCAACACGCTCACGCAGTACGACGACTTCAGGTCGGGCTCCCTCTACAGCACCGACGACCTCGCCCCGTTCGGCTTCCAGCTGGACAGCTTCACCGGTACGTACGAGAAGAGCGGCCCGCAGCGCGGCACCCCGCGCACCTTCGAGGCCGCCGTCACGTACGCCGAGGCGGGCGGCAAGGACAAGAAGGCCGTCATCCGGGTCAACGAGCCGCTGGAGGTCGGCGGCTCCAAGGTCTATCTGATCGCCCACGGTTACGCCCCCGTGGTCACCGTCAAGGACGGCCGTGGCAAGGTCGTCTTCCACGGCGCCGTCCCGCTGCTGCCGTTCGACAACAACATCACCTCGACCGGCGCGATCAAGGTGATGGACGGCTACCGCGACAAGAACGGCAAGAAGGAGCAGCTGGGCTTCCAGGCCTTCTTCGTGCCGACCTTCGCGGGCGCCGGCAAGGGGGACATGTTCTCCCAGTTCCCGGCGCTCGACTTCCCCGTCATGGCCCTGACGGGCTACCACGGCGACCTGCGCGTCAACTCGGGGCTGCCGCAGAACGTGTACCAGCTCGACACCTCGAAGATGAAGCAGTTCAAGGTCGGCGGCGGGACCGGTGTCGCGCAGCGGATGCTGCCCGGCGAGACCATGACCCTCCCCGACGGTGCCGGCTCGATCACCTTCGAGAAGGACATCAAGGAGTGGGCGAGCTTCCAGATCTCCCAGCAGCCGGGCAACGGCCTCGCCCTCACGGGCGCGATCGCGGCGATCGCGGGCCTCAGCGGCTCGCTCTTCATCCAGCGCCGCCGGGTCTGGGTGCGGGCCGTACGGGGGGAGGACGGCGTCACCGTCGTCGAGATGGCGGGTCTTGGCCGGAGCGAGTCCGCCAAGCTCCCCGAGGAACTGGCCGAACTCGCGGCCACGCTCCACGCACAGGCGCCGACCGCGCCGGAAGCCGAACGGGCGGACGCCGAACCGGCGGAGCCCGCAGAACCTGCCGAAGCTGAAGCCGAAGGGGCTGAGAAGTGAATCTCGCCGCCGTGAGTCTCGCCGCCGAGACCAACGAGAGCCTGGCGCGGATGAGCGACATGCTCATCTACTCGTCGATGGCCGTCTACACCCTGGCCTTCTTCGCGCACATCGCCGAGTGGGTGCTGGGCAGCCGGAGCAAGGTCGGCCGTACGGCCGCCGCGCTGACGGCCCAGGCGAAGGCGACCGCTTCCGCCCCCGCCGTCCAGGTGAAGCAGGCCGGTGGCACCGCCGTACTCGACAGGCCCACGGTCGTCACCCGGGCGGGGGCGGGCGTCCGCGACGTCCCCGACGGCCCCGGCGCGGCCGGCGGCACGGTCAAGGGCGATCTGTACGGCCGTATCGCCGTCTCGCTGACCGCGCTCGCGTTCCTCATCGAGGCGTCGGGTGTGATCGCCCGGGCGTTCGCCGTGCAGCGGGCCCCGTGGGGCAACATGTACGAGTTCTCCACCACGTTCTCCACCGTGGCGGTCGGCGCGTACCTCGGCTTCCTCGTCGCCCGGAAGAACGTCCGCTGGATCGGTCTGCCGCTGGTCACCACGGTCCTGCTCGACCTGGGCCTGGCCACGACCTGGCTGAAGACCCCCAGCGACCAGTTGGTCCCCGCGCTCGACTCGTACTGGCTGTGGATCCACGTCTCCACCGCGATCTTCTGCGGCGCGGTCTTCTACCTCGGCGCGGTCGCCACCCTGCTCTACCTCTTCCGCGACTCGTACGAGAACAAGCTCGCGACCGGAGGCAACCCGGGTTCCTTCGCCCGCTCCGTCCTGGAGCGGCTGCCGTCGGCCGCCTCCCTGGACAAGTTCTCCTACCGGGTGAACGCGGCGATCTTCCCGCTGTGGACCTTCACGATCATCGCCGGCGCGATCTGGGCCGGCGACGCCTGGGGCCGCTACTGGGGCTGGGACGCCAAGGAGGTCTGGTCCTTCATCACGTGGGTCGGTTACGCGGCGTACCTGCACGCGCGGGCGACGGCGGGCTGGAAGGGCCGCAAGGCCGCGTACATCGCGCTCATCGCCTTCGGTTGCTTCCTCTTCAACTACTACGGCGTCAACATCTTCGTGAGCAGCAAGCACTCGTACGCGGGCGTCTGAGCTGGCACGGCGCCCGCCCCGGCGTGACGCTTGAGGTATGAGCGAGATACCCCGGGGCAGGTGCGAGACCCATGACGGCAACCTGCATCACCTGCGGTACGTGATCGATCTGCCCCATCCGAAGGTGCGGGTCTGGGCGGCCGTCGCGACACCGGAGGGGCTGCCGCAGTGGCTCTGCGCGGCGGATCCGCTGGAGCCGAGGCTCGGCGGAGCGGTGACGCTGCGCTGGCTGAACGATGACACGGAGGTCTCCGGGCAGGTGACGGCCTGGGACCCGGAGTACGTGGCCGAGTACACGGTCGGCCCGTCGCACGGCCGGATCCGGTTCCATCTGGAACCGGCCGGCAGCGGCGGGGCGACCGTTCTGCGTTTCACCAACGAGTTCCGCGCGACGCACGACGAGAAGCTGGACGTCATGGCCGGGTGGCACGACCACTTCGAGCGGCTGGCGGAGGCGCTGGACGGCAGGCCCACGGACTGGCGGGAGTGGTCCCCGGACCGCTGGCAGCACCTGCGCGAGCTGTACGTACGGGACGACGCCCCCTGGCCCAAGTGGGAGCCGTGAGCACCCCGGCCGGACCCGCCGGTGACGGCATGGCGTCGAGACCGTCCTCCCGGACCCGTACGGCCCGCCGAGGAGCATCCGGTCGTCGACGACCGCAGCCGCCCCGGTGACGGACCCGCCTGCCGAGCCGGTGACGGATCCGCCTGCCGCCCCGGTGGCGGACCCTGCCGCGCCGGTGACGGACCCTGCCGCGCCGGTGACGGGCCGCTCGCCCGGCGCGCGCGACGCGGGCCCGGGAGCGCCGGCTGCGCCCGCGGGGCCTCCGAAGTCAGCCCCTCCTCGGCGGCAGGCAGTCCTTCGCCGGAGGCCCGCCCTCCGGCCAGGCGATCTGGACGAACCTCTGTGAGCCGTCCTCGGCCAGTTCCACGATCGGGACCGCCTTGTTGAACGGGTTGCCGAAGTTGTCCAGGCAGATCCAGCCGCTCGCGCCGTCGACCCGGAGCGAGCCCTTCACCTGGGGCCACTGGGTGACCACGTCCGCCGCCTCCGGGTACCGGGCGCCCCGCGGCGTCGCCTGCCGGATCGCGTGGACCGCCGTCGCCATCGCGTCGTACGCCACGATCGCCTGGCCGTCCGTGAGCGGGACCGGCTTCTTCGTGGCCTTCGTGACGTCCGCGAGGAACGTCTCGTACGCGGCTGCCGAACCGCCCGTGCGCGGGATCGGGCGTCCGGGGGCGGGCTTCCAGGCGTCGGGGTGCGCGAGCGAGGCGTAGCGGACGGTCAGCTTCGTCTTCAGGGCGCTGCGGTTGAGCTT
The DNA here is from genome assembly GCF_042668715.1 of Streptomyces sp. NPDC057271. NCBI lineage: Bacteria > Bacillati > Actinomycetota > Actinomycetes > Kitasatosporales > Streptomycetaceae > Streptomyces > Streptomyces sp. NPDC057271. Next base: position 34,085 of record NZ_JBHUYJ010000041.1, on the reverse strand, counting down.
GCGGTCCCCGCCCAGATACGACCCCTCGTCACCGGTCAGGATCGTGAACGGGCGCTCCGCGCAGCCCCGGGCGCCGAGCGCGTTGATGAACTGCCGCAGCTGTGTGTGGCGGCCGGCGAAGAAGACCGTCTCCGCCCTCGTGTCGCAGATCAGATGCGTGATCTGGCGGAAGGTGTTCGCGGTCGTGCCCTCCTCCGTCGGGTCCGCGGGCGAGGTGAAGAGCTGCGGCTCGTACGGGGCGCCCTTGAGGGAGGAGCTGAAGGCCGCCTTCAGCGTGTCCGTGTAGTGGTCGCCGGTCCGGGTGTCCTGGACGAGCAGCGCCTTCGAGCCCTCGACCTGACCGAAGTGGCCCAGCGCCTTGGCCTCGTCGCCGTTGGTGGGGGAGACGCGGGCGAGGCCGGGGTAGCGGTTGTTGCCGGCGCCGGGGCCGTTGGCGATGTCGTCGGCGGTGATCGTGGTGCCGACGACGGCGATTCCCGCGCCGGTCAGGGCCGTCACCGCCTCCCGTATCGCGGTCGAGGAGGTGGCGACGCCGCTGACCGCCCGCAGCCGGTCGGGACCGCCCGTCATCGCCTTCAGCCGGTCGACGGTCTCACGCCAATGGGCGTTGTTCTTGCCGGTGTTGGCGAGTACGAGCCTGATCTTCGGGGTCTCGTTGTTGGACTCGTGGTTGGCGCGGTACTGCCGGGCGTAGGCGCCGACGACCTCGTGGAACACCTTCACCTGTAAGCCGCTGTCCGTCGAGGTGAGCGGCAGCAGCAGGGCGACCGTCGCGTATTCGTCGGGCTTCAGGGCACGGTTCTCGTCGCGGATCCGTCCGGCGATCTCGGTCAGCTCCGGGACACCGAAGTCGAAGCCGTCGCCGTTGACGCCGACGCACTCGGTACTGCCCGCGGGCCGCTCCACGCCCGCGGCGCAGGAACGGTCCTCCGGGGTGATGGCGTGGTCGATCGCGTACCCGGCCAGTGAGCCCACGACGGCGAGGGCGACCGCGGACGTGAGGATCTTCTGACGGGTGGTGTACCAGAGCCGGTAGCGCAGCGGGCTGACCATGGCCTCAGACTCCGTTCTCCGCACCGGGCGGGAGCGAGAGCCCCCGCCAGGCGCGGATGTCCCTCGGCCAGTGGGTGGCCGCGTCCCAGAGTGGACTGTTTCCCGTCCGATGGCGGCCGGAGAGCTGGCGCAGCTCGTGCGCCAGCTTGTCGGTCACGTCCTCGTCGGGCAGCGCGAGCGGATCGGTGAGCAGCCATACGGCGTGCAGCAACCGCCGCAGACTCAGATGGAGTTCGACGGTGTCGTCGTCGAACGCGGTGGGCAGGGATTCGCCGGACTCCTGGCCGAGCGCGATCGTCCGCCGCGGGTCGGGACCGGTCCGGCCCCGGTCGCGCGGGTAGGGCGCCGAGGCGATGAACCGCAGCCGCCCGAGCCAGCCGAGGATGTCGGCGTCGGGGAAGGTGAGCCGCAGATGGGTCACGGCGTCGTCGGTGCGCCCGAGCGCCAGCTCCTGGTGCAGCCGGTACGGGACGGGTCCGGTGGCGTAGTGCCGGTGCAGGGTCTCGTGGACGGCCCGCCAGGTGGCGTACTCCTCCCCGTCCTCGAAGCGGAGCCGGTGCAGGAGCAGCGCGCGCAGCAGCGGGTCGGCGACGAAGTGCTCGGGGCCCTCCGGCCAGTCCTCGGCGCGCAGCAGGTCCCGTACGCGCAGGGCGGTGTCGCCTTCGAGGGACTCGCCGCGCAGCCGGGTCCGGGCGAGCAGCCGGGCCGACTCCTCGTCGTGGGCGGCGGCGAGCACGGCGAAGGGGCCGTGCCGCAGGCCCGGCAGGAGCTCTTCGAGGAGGGTGGGGGCGACCGGCACCGGGGCGCTGTCCTCGCGCAGCTCCACCGTGAGGTCGAGCAGGGCGCCGGGGGTCAGCGAGGGCTTCCGGGCGGTGGGGACCTCGCCCGCGGCCCGGCCGAGCAGGACCACGCCGAGCGGCCGCCCGCCGGTCAGCCGGTGGACGGCACGGGCCAGTTCGGCCGGTGTGCGGCCCGCAGGGTCGAATCGGTCGAAGGCGCTCTGGGTCTGGGCGGGCGACAGCGGGGGCAGTTCGACGGCGAGGATGCCGGAGGTGACGTCCGGGCCGCGCGGGCAGGGCGCGCGGTGCGCGGTCTCGGGCAGTCGCAGCCGGGCCGCGTGCCGGATGCCGTCGTGGTCGCGGACGCGGGAGGCGGCGATGACGACGACCCGGTCGCGGCGGCCGTCGGCGCGGGCCCGCAGAATCGGCTCGACCAGGCGCCGGCCGAGCGGCTCGTGGGCGTTGTCGAGGAGGAGGACGGGCCGGCCGCGGCGGGCGCCGCGGTTGGCGAGGCCGGTGAAGGCGCGGACCAGGTCCTCGACGAGGGCGCCGACGAGGAAGTCCTCGGCCTCGCGGCGGCGCCGGCCGCCCTGCTCGAAGTCCATCGCGAGCTGCTGGAGCCCGGCCTTGCCCCGGCCGCCCGCGTTGCGGTAACTCCCGTACCAGCTCTCGGCCTTCTGCTGGAAGCGGCCGAACACCTCCTCCAGGACGGTCTCGACGGTCGCCTCGGCGAGCAGCCCGGCCATCGGCGCGGTGGTCTCGGCGAACTTGGCGGCGAGCTTGGTGAGGACCTTGGTGACCCAGTTCGCGGCGGCGCCCTTGGCCGCGTCGACGGTCGCGAGGACCGGTCCGAGGCGCTGGAGATCGCGCCGGGCCCGCTCGTCGTCCTCCTGCGACCAGCTGATGGACGCGACGGCGACCAGCCCGAGCGAGAGACGCGGGAACTGCACGGGCCGCGCGCCGAGCACCCGCGGCGCCAGCTGTACGGCGAGCTCGGCGAGCGCCCTGGTGAGCGGGTTCCAGCCGGGGCCGTGGTCGGCGGGCGGTTCGATGTGCGCGCAGTCGAGCAGGGCGAGCGGGGTGGCCGCCTTGTAGGCGTTGCGGATCTGCTTGAGCAGCGCCGTCTTGCCCATGCCCCGGCCGCCGGTGAAGACGGTGACGGGCGGGTCGTCGCCGTGCTCGTACGCGGTGCGGGCGTAGCGGTGCGGGGACAGTCCGACGAGCCGCGCGGCGAGTCCGGAATCCTGGAAGACGGCCTCGCGGCCGTACAGCTCTCTGTCCACGTGTCGTTACCCCCGTCACGCCACTTGTCTCAGCCAACTCCAGGATATCGACGGTGTGTTGGGAAAGCGGCGGGCTTTTCGACTCTGTTGCGCAGGTGTTGTCACTCCGTGGCGATCGCGTCGAGCCGGGCCCGGAGGTAGGCATGGGACTCGATCCCGTGAATGGTGGTCCCGGGGTCGCATTCGTGGAAGTACACGAGCGACATCAGCTCCTCGGTGGGCACGTCGGCGGGTGGCGGAAGCACCCGATGGCGGCCGGAACGCCGGCGGTGTGCCCGGTGACCAGCAGGAACCCGGCCTCGCGCAGGGCGCGGTCGACTGCGGGGAGCCGGGGGTCCGGGGCGCGGCCCAGACCGGTGGTCGGAAGGGAGGCCTCACTCCTGGCCGATGTCCTCGTTCCACAGGTCGGGGTGGTGCGTGACGAACTCCCGCATGAGCGCGACGCACTCCGGGTCGTCGAGCACGAGGATCTCGACCCCCTGCTCGGCCAGCCAGTCGTGCCCGCCGTGGAAGGTCTCCGCCTCCCCGACGACGACCCTGGAGATCCCGAACTGCCGCACCAGGCCGGAGCAGTACCAGCAGGGGGACAGGGTCGTCACCATGGTCGTCCCCCGGTACGACCGCTGCCGCCCGGCGGCCCGGAACGCGGCGGTCTCCGCGTGCGCCGACGGGTCCCCGTCCTGCACGCGGCGGTTGTGCCCGCGCCCGAGCAGTGTCCCGTCGGGGGCGTAGAGGGCGGCCCCGACGGGGACCCCGCCCTCGTCCCGCCCGGCCCGCGCCTCGGCGAGGGCGGTGGCGAGCCACCGCCGGGCGCTCTCCCTGCTGAGACGCTCGTCCATGTGGGGATGCTTCCCCGGCGGGTGCCGGAGATCACACGTGGTCGGCGGCGAGTCAGATGCTGACGACGGTGACGCGCCCGGAGCACAGCGCGGTGAGGTCCTCGGGATCGGAGGTGAGGATCGTGACGGGGCCGGGGGCGGCGAGGGCGGTGGCGCCGAGCATGGCGTCGATAGCGTACTTGTGGCCGTGCAGCCCGGCGTCGGCGAGGAGCGCCGCTGAGTGCCGGGCGATCGGCTCGGTGACGGGTTCGACGACGAGGCGGGAGAGGGTCCACTCCAGGGCCGGGCGGTTGATGCGCGGATGGACGACCTCCACCAGGGTGGCGGCGGACGTGATCACTCGCATGTCGTCGGCGCGGGCGAGCGCGAGCCAGCCGGTCACCGTCCGGTCGCGCAGGACGGCCTTCGCCAGCCCCTCACTGTCGAGGACCAGGCTGCCGCCGGGGACGGCGGGGGAGCGGGTCACGCGGCGTCGACTCCGGGATCGGCCTGCTCGTTGCGGGCCTGCTGGAGCCGGTCCCGCAGGGCCTGGATCTCCTCGTCGGTGACGGGGCCGTGCTCGGCTTCGGCGACGGTGATGAGTTCGTTGAGGTTGTCGCGTTCGATCTGACGCGCCACGGCCGCCGCCACATAGGCGGACAGCCCGGAGGGTCCGCTGCGGGCGCGGGCTGCCTCGGCGATGTCGCGTGGCATCGTGATCGAGTACTTGCCGGTGGGCTCGCTCATGCGATCCATCCTACCGGGGGTCCTACCCTCTCCGTGGGCCCGTGGATCCGGACCTACGCCTCCGGGGTGGGCGTGACGTAGGAGCCCTTGCCGGGGACGGTGACGATCAGTCCGCGCTCGCGCAGTTCACGCATGGCCCGGCGGGCGGTCAGTACGGCGATGCCGTACTCCTCGGACAGGCGGCCCGGCGTGGGGATCATCCGGTCGGGGGCGAACTCCCCGGAGGCGATCTTCGCTGCGATCACGTCGGCGAGCTGCATGTACAGCGGGCGTCCCGACTCAGGATCAAGGCTCATGGTGTCACGCTAGATAGTCGTACAAGTGCACGTTTGGGTGGCTCTAGCTACAGCATGATGCATCACTGTGCATCACGCACTATCTTGGGGGCACGCAAGACCCCGGCGACCGCTGGAACGGTCCCGGGGCATGGCCACCAACTGTCAACGGAGTTGATGACGTGCGGAACCCTATCGTCTGCTTACTGATGTGGCTGCTGATTCTGACCCTGCCACCCACCGGCAGGCACCGCCCACGCCCCGCCGCCCACAGCCACCGCCGACCCCGCCGCCCCACGGCCCCGGCCCCGGCACCGGCCCACCGGTCTCCGTACGCGCAGGAGCAGACGACGCTCCTCGACGGCGCCCGGTCACCCCTGGAGCGCCCCTACCTGGCCGCGGTACAGCGGCGGCGTCGCCGGACGTTGTGGCTGGCGACGGTCGGGGTGGACGTCGATCGCCGGAACATCCACGCCGGGGGTGCGCGATGAGCCGCTGTGGGGCGAGGCGCTCCGTGTTCGCGATCGCGGAGGTGGTGCGGCCGGTGTGGGCCGGGACGGTCTGCGTGCTCGACGCCGGGCACGACGGTGCGCACCGCGACCGCGCGGGCGACGGCTGGTGGGTGACACCGGAGGTCGCCGACGCGGTGAGCCTGTCCCTGCTGACCCGCGCCCTCACGGCCGACCCCGAGCCCGAGTTCCGGTCGCCGCGCTGCGTCGTCGGCCGTCACGCCCGCTGCCGGGACGGGGTACCGCGAGACAGCGGCGTACCGGGAGTCCGCCACCTCGTGTGCGGGTGTCCCTGCCACGCGGCGAACATCACCTCGCCCGACGAGCTCCCCTGAAGAACTCCGCGCCCTCCCGCTGTCCGCCTGCTTGGATGCGATCGTGATCGAATTAGCGTTCTTCGCAGGGTTGGCAGCCTTCGTCGGGTGGCTGATGCGCCGGAAGCAGCAGCAGAGGTCGACGGCGATGGCCGCCGGGGAAGCGGCCGGGGTGCCCTGCATGCTCAAGTGGTCGGCTCAGGGCTCTCGCTGGAGGCCTGGACGTCTGGTGATCGGTGCGGGCCCACTCGTCTGGAAGCCCTCGCTCGGCAGGCAGGAAGCCGTTCTGCCGAGCGATCTGCGTCAGACGGGGGTGCGGTCGCCCTCCCTGCGTGAGGCCATGGCCTTGAACCCGAGGTCACGGATCGTCCAGGGTGAGTCGTCCGACGGGACCATCCTGATCGCGGTCATGCCGGAGGAACTGGACCATGTGGTCGGCGCTCTGCGGAGCGCTTGAGCCCTGCCCGACGATCGCCCGTGAGGTACCGCATCTGGACGGGCGTGCTCTTCGCGATCTCCATCGGGGCGCTCCTGCTAACTCCCGCACGCTCTGATGCGCGACCGGCCGTTCGGTGATGCGCGGTCCGCCAGTCGGCATTGGCCTCGCTCCGGCTGGATACCTGGCCGGGGCCCCCTTGGAGGACATGGTGACGACACAGCCTGACCGCACCGGAGAACTCATCCCGCGCCCCGAGCAGACTCCCGCTGCTCTGCGGGCAGCCCTCGCGGTCGTCGCCCCCGAGCGGTTGCCCGAGATGGACGCCAGCCAGCGCGCGGCTGTTACGGAGGCCATCGAGCAGAGTGGCATCGCCCCCCTGCGTATGTTCCTGATCCAGTGGGCCGCAGTCATCGAGATCGAGCGCATCCCCGACACCGCCCGCGAACTGCGTCGCGCCGAGTACCTGGCCCAGATCACCGAGGACCCGGAGGAGAGCCGCCGGTACGTGCGAGCGGCCGGAGACATCGTCCGTGCCGCGCACAAGGCGGTAGGCGGGTGAGCTGGAGGTGGCCCCCATCGGCTCCGCCGATGGCCCCATCGGGAGGTCGCCCCACTGGCTCGTGGACCGCCCACCAGCACCGTCCGTAGCGTCGACGGCATGAGAAACGAGACCAGGGGAACCCTCGAACTGACCCTCGCCATGGTGCTCTCCGGCACCCTCGGCATCTTCGTCGTCGAGTCCGGGGCCGCGCCCTTCGAGGTGGTGTTCTTCCGGTGCCTCTTCGGGGCCGTCGCACTCGGTGCGTACAGCCTCGCCCGGGGGTACTTCACCGGGCACGGGTTCACGCCGAGGAAGCTCGGGCTCGCCGCGCTCGGCGGGGTGTTCATCGTCTTCAACTGGGTGTTCCTCTTCGAGGCGTACGAGGCGACCTCGATCTCCTTCGCCACCGTCGTCTACCACACCCAGCCGTTCTTCCTCGTGGTCCTCGGCGCCGTCCTCCTCCGGGAGCGGATCACCGCCGCCAGGCTCGGCTGGCTCGGGGTGGCCTTCGTCGGGCTCGTGCTCGTCTCCGGCATTCGGCCCGGGGACACCGCCTCGCTCAAGGGCCTCGGGCTCGCGCTCGCCGCCGCCGTGCTCTACGCGCTGTCGACGATCGTCACCAAGCGGATCACCGGCGTCCGGCCGCATCTCGTCGCTCTTGTGCAGGTGCTGGTCGGGCTTCCGCTGCTGCTGCCCTTCGTGGACACGGGGGACATGGAGGGCATCGGTGCGGGGTGGGGCTGGCTCGTCGGGCTCGGGCTCGTCCACACGGGGCTGATGTACGTCCTCATGTACGCCGCCTACCAGAAGCTGCCCACCGCGAAGATCGCCGTGCTCGCCTTCACCTACCCCGCCGTCGCGATGGTCGCCGACTGGGCGGTGTACGGGCACCACATCGGCCTCGTCCAGGCGCTCGGCGTCCCGCTGATCGTCCTGGCCAGCCTGAAGGTCACCCTTGCTGCTCGGACACCAGCCGCCGCGCCTGCTCCACGAACAGCCGGACATGCGCCGGAAGCCGCTTCCCCCGTCGCCACGCGATCTGCGTGAAGAGCGTGAACGGCGGACGCCAGTCCAACTCCACCAGTGCCCCGGACGCCAGCTCCTCGGAGACGGTGACCCGGGGCACCAGGGCGATGCCCAGGCCGCCCGCCACACCCCGTTTCGTCGCCTCCAGCGTGCCGAACTCCATGAACGGCGGGGACCACTCCCGAAGCTCCCGCTCGAACAGGTCGCGGTACGGACAGCCCGGCTCCGTCCCCACCAGCCGGCCCGCCGCTAGATCCGCCGACGTCAGATCCGTACGCCCCGCCAGCGGATGGCGCGGAGACGCCACCAGGCTCAAGGGCTCCTCCGCCAGGACCTCCGCCTCCAGGCCCGCGTGCTCGGTCTCCGGCTCCATCAGGAAGCCGATGTCGTACGTCCCCTCGCGCAGCGCCTGCCGGGTCTCGTCGCCCAGCGTGGGGCGCAGCGACAGCTGGACCTTGGGGTAGCGGTGGTGGAAGAGCTCCAGCAAGGGCGGTAGCCGGTAGGAGGTCAGCGACTCCATCGTGCCCACCGCGATCGTCCCGGCGGGCTCCTCCCCGGTCTCCACGACCGCGGCCCGCGCCTCCTCCGACAGTTCGATGATCCGGCGGGCGTACGGCAGGAGGCGCTCGCCGGCCTCGGTGAGCCGGATGCGGCTGCCGAGCCGTTCGAAGAGCTCCACGCCGAGCGAGGACTCCAGGGCGCGGATTTGGCCGGTGACGCTGGACTGGGCGTACCGCAGTTCGGTCGCGGCCCGGGTGAAGGAGAGGACGGTGGCCACCTTCTCGAAGGTGATCAGGAGCCGGAGCTCCATCACTTGTCCTTGTCGCGGTCCTGCTCGTCCCGCTCGGTCTTCTCCTCGTCCTTCTCCTCGGACTTCGGCTCGGTCTTCGGCTCGGTCTTCGGCTCGTCCGCGCGGGACGGCTTCCGGTCCTCACGGAGCGACTTCAGGAACTCGGGGTTGTCGTCGGGGGCGACCCACTGGTTCGCCCCGCGGCCACCGGCACCGAACGCGTGCCCACGGTCCTTGCCCGCGACGAACCACACGATGGGGGCGGCGATCGGGAACAGCAGGATCAGGACGACCCAGGCGAGCTTCGGCAGGTGCTTGGTCTCGTCGTCGGGGGTGGTCACGCAATCGATGCAGGCGTAGATCGTCAGCGCCAGCGGCAGGATGAACATCAGCGCCCTGAGCATGTGGGACAGCCCCCTGGATCCAGTGGCGGGGTACGTTTCGTCGGCCCCGGTGACAGGCCAAGCGTAGCCGGTGGCCGATACTGGGCCCCATGGCTTACGACGATCTCCGCTCGCTGCTCAGGGCGCTGGAGCGCGAGGGCGACCTCAAGCGCATCAAGGCCGAAGTCGATCCGTACCTGGAGGTCGGGGAGATCGTCGACCGGGTGAACAAGGCGGGAGGCCCGGCGCTCCTCTTCGAGAACGTCAAGGGCTCCGCCATGCCGCTCGCGATGAACGTCTTCGGGACGGACCGCCGGCTGCTCAAGGCCCTCGGCCTGAAGTCGTACGGCGAGATCAGCGAGAAGATCGGCGGGCTGCTCAAGCCGGAGCTTCCGCAGGGATTCGTCGGCGTGCGCGAGGCGTTCGGCAAGCTCGGCTCGATGGTCCACGTGCCGCCGAAGAAGGTGAAGGACGCTCCCGTCCAGGAGGTCGTCCTCACCGGGGACGACGTCGACCTCGACAAGCTCCCCGCGCTCTTCACCTGGCCCAAGGACGGCGGGTCCTTCTTCAACCTGGGGCTCACCCACACCAAGCACCCGGAGACCGGGGTCCGCAACCTCGGCCTCTACCGCCTCCAGCGCCACGACAAGCGCACCATCGGCATGCACTGGCAGATCCACAAGGACAGCCGTAACCACTACGCGGTGGCGGCCGAGCGGGGCGAGCGGCTGCCGGTCGCGATCGCCTTCGGCTGCCCGCCAGCCGTGACGTACGCCTCGACGGCACCGCTGCCGGGTGACATCGACGAGTACCTGTTCGCGGGGTTCGTGCAGGGCAAGCGGATCGAGATGGTCGACTGCAGGACCGTGCCGCTCCAGGTGCCGGCGCAGGCCGAGGTCGTCATCGAGGGCTGGCTGGAGCCGGGCGAGATGCTCCCGGAGGGTCCCTTCGGCGACCACACCGGCTTCTACACGCCGCAGGAGCCGTTCCCCGCGCTGAAGATCGACTGCGTCACCATGCGGAAGCGTCCGCTGCTCCAGTCGATCGTGGTCGGCCGGCCGCCGACGGAGGACGGGCCGCTGGGGCGGGCGACGGAGCGTTTCTTCCTGCCGCTCCTCAAGATCATCGTGCCGGACATCGTGGACTACCACCTGCCCGAGTCGGGCGGCTTCCACAACTGCGCGATCGTCTCGATCGACAAGAAGTACCCGAAGCACGCGCAGAAGGTCATGCACGCCATCTGGGGCGCGCACATGATGTCGCTGACCAAGCTGATCATCGTGGTGGACAAGGACTGCGACGTGCACGACCTGCACGAGGTGTCCTGGCGGGCGCTCGGGAACACCGACTACTCCCGTGACCTGACGGTGGTCGAGGGCCCGGTGGACCACCTGGACCACGCCTCGTACCAGCAGTTCTGGGGCGGCAAGGCGGGCATCGACGCCACGAAGAAGCTCCCCGAGGAGGGCTACACCCGGGACGGCGGCTGGCCGGACATGGTGGAGTCGGACCCGGCGACGGCCGCCCTGGTGGACCGCCGCTGGAAGGAGTACGGCCTGTGACCACCGCGGCCGTGCCCGGCGCGCAGCCGGGCCGTACGAGGGCGTTCCTGCGACTCGTGATGATCGAGCACTCGGTCTTCGCGCTGCCCTTCGCCTACATCGCCTCGCTGACCGCGATGTTCCAGCTGGACCGGACCATCCACTGGGGGAAGCTGCTCCTCGTCACCGTCTGCATGGTGGGGCTGCGGACCTTCGCGATGGCCTGCAACCGGATCATCGACCGCGAGATCGACGCCCGTAACCCGCGGACGGCCGGCCGTGAGCTGGTGACCGGGGCCGTGTCGGTGCGGTCGGCGTGGACCGGTGCGGGGATCGCCGTCGTCGTCTTCCTCGGGGCCGCGGCGCTGCTGAACCCGCTCTGCCTGGCGCTCGCGCCGCTCGCCGTGGTGCCGATGGTGGTCTATCCGTACGGCAAGCGGTTCACGAACTTCCCGCACGCGATCCTCGGCCTCGCGCAGGCCATAGGGCCGATCGGGGCCTGGCTCGCGGTGACCGGGGAGTGGTCCTGGGACGCGGTGATCCTCGGGTTCGCGGTCGGGGTCTGGATCGGTGGCTTCGACCTGATCTTCGCCTGCCAGGACGTCCAGGCCGACCGCGCCGAGGGCGTCATGTCGGTGCCTGCCCGCTTCGGCGTCCCGGCGGCGCTCTGGGGCGCCCGGGCCTCGGCGGTCGTGACGACGGGTCTGCTGGTCTGGTACGCGCTGGCCACGGACGCCGGGCTGTTCTTCTGGATCGGTCTGGTGATCGTGATCGCGGCGTTCTGCTACGAGCACACGATCGTGAAGCCGCACGACCTGTCCCGGCTGAACCGCGCGTTCTTCACGACGAACGGCTTCATCGGGATCTCGCTGTTCCTGTGCGCCCTGATCGACCTGGTGGTGCGCGGCCTGACCGTCTGAGGGTGTGGAGGCCTGACCGTCCGACAGGCCTGACCTCCCGACGGCCTGACCGTCCGATGGTCTTGAGGTGCCTGGCCGCCTGGAGGCCCGACGGCCTGGAGGTGCCTGGAGGTGCCTGGAGGTCCGACAGGCCCGACCGTCCGACAGGCCTGACCCTCCCGGCGGCCCGGTCGCGCGCCGGGCTCAGTCGATCTCGAAGCGCGGGCGGACCGGTCCGGCCGGCCGCGCGGGCGGGGGCGGAGGCGGGGCCGCGGCCTCGGGCTCGTCCAGCTGCCGGAAGCCGCCCAGCGGGTTGGTCCAGCTGCCGGTACTGCTGTCGGAGTCGTAGTCCGAGTTCGACCCCACGTCCGCGGTGATGTTCTCGCCCTTGCGCGGGGCGCCGCTCTTGTCGTTCCGTCGCTTGATCGAGTCCTGCAGGGTGTTCGGGTTCTCCAGCAGCGGGAGACCGAGGCCGGGCGCGGGCTCGCCCGTCGCGGCCTGGAAGACCGAGCGCGCGAAGGTGGTGCAGTTGAACGTGGCCAGGTTGTAGGCGTGGCCCTCGTTCGCCCGGATGTACTCCCGCGCGCTGTCGTACTGCGCCTCCGTCAGCTCGGCGGTGAGCCGGGACGTCGCGTTGTCCGGGCTGTCGTGGTTCCTCTTGACCTGCCCTTTCACCGACCGGAAGGGCTTGTCGTGGGGGACCTCCTCGGCGGGGAAGAAGCCGTACGACTTCCAGGTCTCCTGCCCGCCCTCCTCCTTGTAGAGGGCGACCCAGGCGTGCCCGAAGGCGAGGTTCCCCCAGTACTCGAGGTGGTGGCTGCGGCTGTTCTTCGCCGTCTGGATCTGAATGCGGTACCGCGCGCGGCTGCCCTGGGCCTGGCCGTCCTGCGTCCCGCCGCCCTGATCGCTCCCGCTCTCCATCCGCTGGATCTGTTGCTGCCGGCCGAGCGCGCGGACCGCCGCCGCGTTCCCCGCGCCGCGCTGCAGCGCGTGCACGTCGGCGGGGGTGAGGTGCTGGGGCTGCCCGGGGCGGTGGACGCGGTCCGGGGCCTCGCCCGCCCGCTGCTCGCGTCCCCGGCCGGGCGCGGACTCGGCCGCTCCTCGGTCTCGTCGAGTGATCATGGCCGCTCCGGAAGGCGTGACGTCATGGCGTGCGCGTCCGTAGTCTCCTCGCGGCGCGTTCGGACGGTCCAGGTCTCCGAGGGCAGAGCCGGGGGCATCGCGGGGCAGCCCGGGGGCGCGGCGGGGCAGCGGGAGGCGCCGGGGCAGCTCGGGGGTACCGGCGGCACCGGGGGCAGCCCCGGGGGCAGCCAGGGGGCCCTTCTCAGGAGGGCGGAGCGGTCCCGGTGGCCGCGGCGCGGCGGCGGAAGAGGAAGGCCGCCAGCACGCCCGCCGCGAGGCCGACGAGGTGGCCCTGCCAGCTCACAGCCGTGTTGGTGGGGGAGATGCCGGACAGGATCGCGCCGCCCCAGATCGCTCCGATCGCCAGCGCGACGCCGACGTCCAGCGGCTTGCGGTCGACGAAGCCCCTCGCCACCAGGTAGCCGAAGAGGCCGAAGACGAGGCCCGAGGCGCCCGCCGTGTTGCTGTACGTCGGGGAGATCAGCCAGACGCCGACGCCGTCGGCCACGATGATCAGGGCGGCGACGGCGAGGAAGCGGCGGATGCCGCCGAGCGCGGCGAGGAAGCCGAGGACGAGGAGCGGGATGCTGTTCGAGGCGACGTGGTCGAAGCCGAAGTGCAGGAACGAGGCCGGCACGATGTGCGCCAGCTCCGCCGGGTCGCGCGGGGTGATGCCGTATGTGTCGAGCGCGTGGCCCGTCGCGAGGTCGACGGCTTCGAGGACCCAGAGCAGGGCCACCCAGCCGGCCATGAGCTGTATCGCCGTCTTCGCCCGGTCGGACGTACGCCACCGTGGTGTTTCGAGCTCTGTCATGACCATCCCCCTGCGGTCTTCGGTCGTGTGTAGAGGAGAACGTACGGGACCCCGTGCGGAGTTCTCGTCCCGGGCCGCCGGATAGGCTCGGCGGCGTGGAGCCGGTAGAGGAAGAGCAGCGTCGTCCCTGGGTGGTCGGGGTGTCCGGGGCGTCGGGGACCCCGTACGCCGCAGCCGTTCTGAGGGGGTTGCTGGCAGCGGGGGAGAGTGTCGACCTGGTCGTCTCGCGGGCGTCGCGGCTGACGCTGCTCGACGAGACGGGGATCGCCTTCCGGGACGCGCACTGGCGCGAGGACCTGGCGGCGTGGCTGGCGCGTGGCGCCGACGGGAAGCCGGGGACGTTCGCGCCCGGCATCGACGACGTGCGGTACTGGGCGGCCGGGGATCTGGCCGCCGGGCCGAGCAGCGGCTCGTACCCCGTGAAGGGAATGCTGATCGTGCCGGCGTCGACCGCCTCGGTGGCGGGTGTGGCGCTGGGGCTTTCGAAGGACCTGCTGCAGCGGGCGGCGAGCGTGACGCTCAAGGAGCGGCGGCCGCTGGTGGTCGCGGTGCGGGAGACCCCGCTGAACGGGCAGACGCTGAAGCACCTGGTGGCGCTGGACGAGGCGGGCGCCGTGGTGCTGCCCGCCTCTCCGGCGTTCTATGCGGGGGCGACGCACATCCAGGATCTGGTGGACTTCGTCGCCGGGCGGGTGCTCGACGCGGCAGGGGTGCCACACCGGATGTACCGCCGTTGGGAGGGCGAGCTCGGTGGAGCTGCTTCCCGGGAGGGCTAGCGCTTCTTCGCGGCGCGCTTCTTCTCGGCGCGGCGGGAGGCGGACGGACGGTGGGCACGCGAGCGGTTGGCCATCTCCTGCAGCTCGCGCATACGGGCATGGGCCATCTCGATCGTGTACACGGTGAACACCACTCCTGAAAGATCGTCTTTGTTCAATTGAAAGATTCACAGGGCGTCGACCCCTGTGTACCTTAGATTCTATACCTAAACTCGCGGTATCGCTGGACAATGGAAGGCTTCATACCTATGGACGCCGTGGACAGGCAGCTCATCCAGGCTCTGCGCGAGAACGGCAGGGCTTCGTACGCCGAACTCGGCCGGCTCGTCGGGCTCTCCGGCCCCTCCGTCACCGACCGCATCAACCGTCTGGAGGCGGCCGGGGTCATCACCGGCTACCGCGCGACGGTCGACGCCGCCTCGCTCGGCCTCGGCGTGACCGCCCTCATCGGCATCTCCCTCTCCGACGCCGCCGACCACGAGGACGTGGCCCGCCGGCTGAAGGACCTCGCCGAGATCGAGGACTGCTGGTTCATCGCCGGCGACGACTCGTACATGCTCAAGGTCCGGGTCGACGACGTCGACGGACTGGAGAAGACCATCCGTCGTCTCTCCGGCACCAAGGGCGTCTCCCGCACCCGTACGACGATCGTGCTCTCCACCAAGTGGGAGAACCGGGTCGGGGATCTGCCCGAGGAGGGCTGAGAGTACGGTGGGTGGAGCCTGAAATCGTCAGACATGGGAGGCGGCCCTAGATGGACGCGGGACTCAAGCGCGAGCTGGAGCAGAAGGTCCGTTCCGGAGAGCGGCTGAGCCGCGAGGACGGCATCGCTCTGTACGAGTCCGACGACCTGGCCTGGCTCGGCGGCCTGGCCCACGAGGTCCGGACCCGCAAGAACGGTGACGTCGTCCACTTCAACGTCAACCGCCACCTCAACATGACGAACGTGTGCACCGCGTCCTGCGCGTACTGCTCGTTCCAGCGCAAGCCGGGCGAGAAGGACGCGTACACGATGCGCATCGAGGAGGCCGTCCGCCTCGCCAAGGCGATGGAGAACGAGAACCTCACCGAGCTGCACATCGTCAACGGGCTCCACCCCAACCTGCCCTGGCGCTACTACCCGCGCTCGCTCTCCGAGCTGAAGAAGGCGCTGCCGAACGTCTCGCTCAAGGCCTTCACAGCCACCGAGATCCACCACTTCGAGACCATCTCGGGCATGTCGGCCTCCGACATCCTCGACGAGCTGATCGAGGCCGGTCTGGAGTCCCTCACCGGCGGCGGCGCGGAGATCTTCGACTGGGAGGTCCGCCAGCACATCGTGGACCACCGCACCCACTGGGAGGACTGGTCCCGGATCCACCGCCTGGCCCACTCGAAGGGCCTGAAGACCCCGAGCACGATGCTGTACGGGCACATCGAGGAGCCCCGGCACCGCGTCGACCACGTGCTGCGGCTGCGTGAACTCCAGGACGAGACCGGCGGCTTCCAGGTCTTCATCCCGCTGCGGTACCAGCACGACTTCGTCGACATGCAGGACGGCAAGGTCCGCAACAAGCTCCAGGCGCGCACGACGATGGCGACGGGTGCGGAGGCGCTGAAGACCTTCGCGGTCTCCCGCCTCCTCTTCGACAACGTGCCGCACGTCAAGGTCTTCTGGGTCATGCACGGCGTGCAGACCGCCCAGCTCGCGCTCCAGCACGGCGCCGACGACATGGACGGCTCGGTCGTCGAGTACAAGATCACCCACGACGCCGACAACTACGGCACGCCGAACAAGCTGGGCCGCGAGGACCTGCTGGAGCTGATCCGCGACGCCGGCTTCCGCCCGGTGGAGCGCAACACGCGGTACGAGATCATCCGCGAGTACCCGGGACCGGACGCGGACCGCCGCGAGTCGCCCCAGGCGATGCGGGTCTGACGCCGTGGCCCTCCGTTTCGAGCTGGACCCCGCGGTCACCCCCGCGCTGCGCGACGGCATCCTGCGCCTCTGGGCGGACGTCTCCAACGCGGGCGGTGCCGTCGGCTTCGTCCCGCCGGTCGACGTGGACACGATCCGGCCCGAGCTGGTCAAGCACCTCGTCGCGATGACCGAGGGCCGGATGCGGCTCGTCGTCGGGTACGAGGAGGACGGCACCGTCGCCGCCACCACCTTCGTCGCGTACAACACGCACCGGCTGATGAAGCACTGGGTCTGGCTCTACACGGTCATGGTCCACCCCTCCCACCAGGGCAAGGGGTACGGCCGTGACCTGATGGCCGCCGTCGAGGACGCGGTCCGCGGCTTCGACGGGATAGAGGCGATACGGCTCACCTGCCGCGGTGGCACCGGCGTCGACCGCTTCTACGGCTCCTGCGGCTACAAGGAGGTCGGGCGGGTGCCCGGCGCGATCCGGGTGGCCGAGGGCGACGACCGGGACGACATCGTCATGCTGCTCCCGCTGAATTGATCCAATTCGTGCCGTGCTTCACTGGACGGGCAATCGAGAGAAAGGGGCCGTCGTGGCCGCGAACGGGACGGGCGCTGCGACCCTCCGCTACACCCTCATGCGACTCGGCGTCTTCGTCGGCTGCTTCTTCGCCCTCTGGGGGCTCGTCTACATCGGCGTACTGCCGCGCGGCCTCGGCGACTCCAACCTGCTCTGGGTGCTCCTCCTCGCCATCGTGATCTCCGCGCCGCTCAGCTTCGTGCTGCTGCGCGGGCAGCGGGACGCGATGTCCGCGCAGATCGTGGCCAAGGTGGACCGGGCGAAGGACCGCCTGGCGGAGAACCGCTCACGCGAGGACGCGTAACCCCCAGGTAAGTTACATCACAGCACAAACACCCCGGTCGGAGCTTCGAAGGCTCCTGACCGGGGTGTTCTGCGTTTCGGAGGCGGAGAGGGCTCCTGGCACCTCAAAGAAGAGCTTTGAGGTTCTCAAAGTTCAAGTGTTAACGTACCTGCCATGACGACAGCACTGCGCCTCCTCGATGCCGCGAGCACCCCGCTCGTGGCGCGCCTGCATGTCGATCTGTGCCTCCCCCAAGCACTCCGCTGCGCTCGTGCAGGGGGCACCCCCAGTACTTCCGCGGTCTGTTGCCGCGCCCTCTGATCCCGGCATCATGCGGCGGTACCGCCTGAACGCGTGTGTACCGCACCCCCGTCCCCGTATTTCCCCGATACGCACCGCTGGAGTGTGTCTGTGTCCGCGTCCGCGTCCACGCCCGAGCCGAAGTCCCCGGCTTCCTCCCGAATACCCAAGATCCCCTTCTGGGCCCAGATCGTCGCCGGTCTCGTGCTCGGCGTCCTGCTCGGCTGGCTCGCCCGCAGCCAGGACGTCAGCTGGCTGAAGGAGGGCCTCGGCCAGGTCGGCGACATCTTCGTCCAGCTCCTGAAGCTGGCCGTCGCCCCGCTCGTCTTCTTCGCGATCCTGGTGTCGATCACCAACCTGCGCAAGGTCAACAACGCGGCCCGGCTGGCCGCCCAGACCCTGGTCTGGTTCATGATCACCTCGCTGATCGCGGTCGGCATCGGCCTCGCGATCGGCCTGCTCACCAACCCGGGCGCCGGCACCGGCCTGACCCCGCAGGACGGCGAGCTGCCGAAGCGCGAGGGCACCTGGATCGACTTCCTGACCGGGATCATCCCGTCCGACGTCATCACGCCGTTCACCGAGCTGAACGTCCTTCAGATCGTCTTCATGGCCGCCGTCGCCGGCGTCGCCGCGCTGAAGCTCGGTGACCGCGCCAAGCCGATCCTCACCCTCTCGGAGTCGGTCCTGGAGCTGCTCCAGAAGGCCCTGTGGTGGGTCATCCGCCTCGCCCCCATCGGCACCGTCGGCCTCATCGGCTTCGCCATCGCCGACTACGGCTGGGAGCTGATCGGCAAGTACGCGACCTTCACCGCCGACGTCTACGTCGGCTGCGCCCTGGTGATGTTCGGCGTCTACCCGCTGCTGCTCGCGACGGTCGCCAAGGTCAACCCCGTCCAGTTCTTCAAGGGCGCCTGGCCGGCCATCCAGCTGGCCTTCGTCTCCCGCTCCTCGGTCGGCACCATGCCGGTCACCCAGAAGGTCACCGAGCGCCTCGGCGTCCCGAAGGAGTACGCCTCCTTCGCCGTCCCGTTCGGCGCCACGACCAAGATGGACGGCTGCGCCGCGATCTACCCGGCGCTCGCCGCGATCTTCATCGCGCAGATCTTCGACGTGCAGCTGGGCATCCAGGACTACCTGCTCATCGCCTTCGTCTCGGTCGTCGGCTCCGCCGCCACCGCGGGCCTCACCGGCGCGACGGTCATGCTGACCCTGACCCTCTCCACGCTGGGCCTCCCGCTGGAGGGCGTGGGCCTGCTGATGGCGATCGACCCGATCCTGGACATGATGCGCACGGCCACGAACGTCGCGGGCCAGGCGCTCGTGCCGGTCGTCGTCTCGGCCCGCGAGAAGATCCTGGACGTCGACGCCTACAACTCCGCGTCGTCCTCCCCGGTCGACGAGCGCGAGCCGGCCCTCGCCGCGTAACGCCCGCTCAGGCGCACAGCCTGCCTTGATGCCCATGCCCCCGTTCGCGGTGTGTGGGCATCACGCGTTCCGCCCCGCTCGCAGTGCCTCCGCCAGCCTGCGTGCCACGTCCGGGCGGCAGCGCCCGAGGTCCACGAGCAGCGTCAGATGCGGGCTGGCCAGGGACACCAGGTCGATCCCGAGCGACGGCAGCCTGACGTCCACCTCCGCCAGCGCGGCCCGCAACTCGTCCCGCGCCGCCCGGGCGTCCCTGATCTCGTCGACCGCCGTATCGCGCCCCGTCGTCGCCATGGCCGCGCACCTCCTCGTCGTCTTCCGCTTCCAGGGACGAGCATGGACGTGTGTCGCTACGATCACCAGGGGTAACGGTTTTCGCAGTGGCGGAACGAAAACGGGGGTCCTGTGCCCGCACCGAAGGAACTCGACCCATCGGCGTCCCTGGCCGCCCTGTACGGCACGAAGCTGCGCAAACTGCGGCTCCGGGCCGGGCTCACCCAACGTCAGCTGGGCGACCGGGTTCCCATCGCGCACAGCCGCATCGCCCAGTTCGAGCTGGGCAAGGAAGTGCCTCCGGAGGACGTGAGTCGCGGTCTTGACGAGATCCTCGGCGCGGAGGGGGACCTGGTCGACCTGTGGGGCCACTTACGCCGGACGCCCTATCCGGACTGGGCGCGGAGGTACATGGCCCTGGAGCCCAAGGCCGTGAAGATGTTCAAGTACATGGCGCAGGCCGTACCGGGCCTGTGGCAGACCGAGGCGTACGCGCGGGCTCTGCTCCGGACCAGTCGCCCGCGGGACACCGACGAGCGGATCGAGGAGCTGGTGTCCGCCCGGTTGGAGCGGCAGACGATCCTGCGGGGGGCCAGGCCGCCGCTGTTCTGGTGCATCGTGGACGAGGCGGTGCTGCGCCGCCCGGTGGGCGGCTCGACCGTCATGGCCGACCAGCTCGCATCCCTCCTCGGCCACGCCTCGACCCCTCACGCGGTTCTCCAGGTGTTGCCGTTCGGCGCGGGGGAGCACCCCGTCATGGGCGGTTCACTGACGCTGCTCGGCTTCGAGCGAGGGCAGGACGTGGCGTACACGGAGAGTTCGCACTCCGGGGAACTCGTGGAGGCTCCGGAGCAGGTCGCCGAATACGCGCTCGCCTACGATCTGCTGCAGGCGAAGGCGCTGGCTCCCGACCCTTCGCTGGCCGTCGTCCGTTCCGTCATGGAGGAGTACCGAGCATGGCAACCGCACGGCGTGATCTGAGCGGCGCCCGGTGGCGCAAGTCCAGTTACAGCAACGGGCAGGGCGGCGACTGCGTCGAGGTCGCCGTCGGTCTTCCCCGTACCGTCCCCGTGCGGGACAGCAAGAACACCGTCGGCCCCGTCCTGTTCCTCCCCACCCCCGCGTGGACCGTGTTCGTGGAGCACATCAAGGGGAGTCGGGCCTGACGCACCTCCACCGGGGCGCGTCGGCACGCGCTCCGGTCGGGCGCGGTTCACCAGGAAAAGGAACGGGAGAGAACCCTCCCGACCAGCCCCCCGACCCCCCAACTGCCCACGTCACACGAACGGGTGACGCGGTGTCGGAAACGCGGACGGGTGCGGTACGGTCTGCCGCAACAACGGCATATGCAACTCGGCCCCCGGCAGGACGGCAATCCTGACCGAGGGCCTACCGATCAGGAAGTCGAGACCTTCCCAATGGCTGATCCGCAGTCTAACGCGGCCATGTCCGCGCATCCCGTGTCCCACGTGATTCCCGACGGCGCGCCCCGCTCCGGTGTGATCCACGTCCGGCACCGTCACACCGAACGCTTCACGGTCGTCGGCAACCACCTCACCCAGCACGAGGAGCTCTCCGCCGTCGCGATCGGGCTCGCCGTGTACATCCAGTCGCTGCCCGACGGGGTCTCGGTGACCGCCAAGGCGCTCGCGCTCCGCTTCCGGGAGGGCGAGAAGACCGTCCGCCGGGCGCTCAACGAGCTGGAAGGCGCCGGATATCTGGCGCGTCCCCGACTCCCCGTCGGCGGTGGCAAGTTCGCCACCCGCACGCTCTCGTACGACAAGCCCGGATGTGCCCTCGTGGCGCCGGGATCGCGAGACCACGACCCGGACCCGGATGACCTCGATCCCACCCCGGATCCTGACCGCCCAGGTCCTGACCGCCCGGATCCCGACCCGGGTCAGGACCCCGACCCCGACCCGGACTCCGATCCCCACCCAGGTCCGGGCCCGCGCCGGGCCGCGCGCACCGTCGGCCGACCCCGCCCGCGCCGCACCCCCGCCGATGCCGCGCCCCCGGCGCCCGCCCCCGTCCCCGGTGGCCCCGCCGTCGGGGTCCTCGTCCGTCTCCGGCTCGCCGACCCGCGCCTCATGCTCTCCGTGCGAGACGTCCACCGCCTGGCACCGGCGGTCGACACCTGGCTCGCCCGCGCCGCCACCCCCGACCAGATCAGCCGCGCGCTCACCGTGAACCTCCCGCCCGAGCAGGTCCCCATCCACCACCCGGCCCGTTTCCTGGAGTACCGCCTCACCACTCATCTCCCGCCTCCCCTCCCTGCTGAGGAGCCGCCTCCGGCCCGTCCCGCACCGCTGATCACCTGCGACGGCTGCGAACGCGCTTTCAGGAGTCACGATCCGCAGGAATGCTGCGTGGACTGCCGAGCCGCCGCTTGAGCGAGATGCCCTGGGGTAACTTGGCCGGTGTGACTGCCCTGGCCATCGAAGAGGTCCGCCTTACCGCGTTCAAGAGCTTCCGCGATGAGGCCTTCCGGCTCGCACCGCTCACCGTGCTCATCGGGCGCAACAGCAGCGGCAAGTCAAACGCACTCGACGGCCTCGAAGTGCTGTCCCGGCTGGCGCGCGGCGAGGACATCGCGGACGCCCTGGAGAGCCGTCACAGCGCGTCGGGTCCAGTACGGGGCGGACTCGCGGGGTGCGTGCCGCACGGGCAGGACCGGTTCTCCCTCGGCTGCACGGTGCGGACGGGGCACGGCCCCATCCGGCTCGACGTGACCGTCCAGGTCGAGCCGGAGGTACAGATCGTCGAGGAACGACTCTCGGGTCCGACGCTCAAGGGGCATCGCGACATCCTCGTCAGCGGCGAACCGAGCCCGCACTCGGGCGACATCCACGCCGCCTGGCACAACGGCAAGCGCGGTAAGAATCCCAGCGGGCCATTTCGTAGCTCCCGACTGCTGACCTCTCAGCTTCCCGTACGGGTCGGCGGAGAGACGCAGGGCGAGACGGACACCCTGTGGTGCGCCGAAACCATGCTGTCCGCACTCGTCGGTGTCTTCCACCTCGACCCCGTGCCCCACCTGATGCGGCAGTACGTTCAGGCGCGAGACATCAACCTGCGGCGGACCGGTGAGAACCTGTCCGCGGCCATCGGCCACATCCAGCGGACCCGACCGGATCTCTTCGGACTCCTCGTCGACAGGCTGCGCGGCCTTGCCGAGCACGCCATCAAGACGCTGACCGTGACGAGGTCCGAGCTCGGCGACGTGATGCTCGCTCTGGACGAGGGATTCCTCGGGCGCACGCCCGCTCGAGAGATGAGCGACGGGATGCTCCGCTTCCTCGCCATCACGACCGCGTTGCTCACCGGCGGCAACGGCCTCGATCTCGGCACGACGCCCATCCCCGGCTCAGAGGGCCCTTCGTCTCTGATGCTTGTCGTCGAGGAGTTGGAGAACGGGCTTCACCCGTCACAGGCGTCGCAGGTTCTTCAGCTCGTCAGGGAAGCCAGTGCCGAGAACGGGACCCAGGTGCTCATCACCACACACAGTCCCGCCCTGCTCTCCGCGCTCGGCAGCACCGATCACGAGGGTGTCGTCGTGTGCTCGCGTGACCGGGAGACGGGCACGAGTCGACTCACCAGGCTCACCGAGCTGGAGGGCTACCCGGCGGCGATGGCGGCGGGATCTCTGGGTGACGTGGTGACCCAGGGGCGACTCGACGTGCAGGGGCGCCAGGCACGCGACTACACGGAGTTTGACCGGCTCCTCGGGATCGGGTGAGGCGTGGCACGTAGAGTCGAGTTCGTCGACACCTCGATCCTGTGCAACCTGCTGGGGGTCCCGGGCAAGTGCCAGGACCACGAGAAGGTGACCGCCGACCTGATGAGCAAGCGAGAGGCCGAGGACTGTGACCTGCTGCTGCCTGTGACCGCAGTCATCGAGACCGGCAACCACATTGCACAGCTGGCCGATGGCCGCCATCGAAGAACCTACGCGGAGAAGTTCGCCGGAGTGCTCCGCATGGTTGTGGAAGGCAAGGCTCCCTGGGCGCTCAACGAAGTCGAGTGGAACGCCGATCACCTCAGCACCCTGATCGCGGGCGGCAGTACGGGGGCGACCCTCGTGGAGCACGCTGTGGCCCGGGTCGGCTGCGGAGACCTGAACATCCTCATCGAGCGTGACCGCTATCTGGCCCGCACCGCGGGAGTGGAGGCAACGGTCTGGACCCTTGACCACGGTCTGGCCGCCCACGGCTGAAGACGCCGTAGGCTCTCTCCCGGAGCAGACGGGTGGGTCGGGGAAGGGTGGGCTTGGTGGGCGCCACGAAGGTCAAGCGGATGCCGCGGGAAGTGCGGGAGCGGCAGATGATGGACGCCGCCGTGCAGACCTTCGGGCAGCGGGGGTACCAGGCCGCGTCCATGGACGAGATCGCCGAGCTCGCCGGAGTCTCGAAGCCGCTGGTCTATCTGTATCTGAACTCCAAGGAAGAGCTCTTCACCGCCTGCATCCGGCGGGAGGCGCAGGCGCTGCTCGATGCTGTCGCTGCCGGGATCGACTCCCGGCTGCCGGCCGAGGAGCAGTTGTGGGCCGGGCTGCTGGCCTTCTTCACGCACACCGCCGAGCACCCCGACGGGTGGGCGGTCCTGAGCCGTCAGGCGCGGACGCACGGGGAGCCGTTCGCCAGCGAGGCGGGGCGGATGCGGGACGAGATCGTGGCGTACGTGGGGACGCTGATCGGGGCCGCCGCGCGGGAGACGCACCGGGCGACCGACCGGGATCCGGAGCTGGCCGAGCGGGATGTCGTGGGGCTCGCCCAGGCGCTGGTCGGCGCGGCGGAGTCGCTGGCCTCCTGGGCCAACGAGACGCCGGGGATGACGGCCTGGGAGTCGGCGGCGACGCTGATGAACTTCTCCTGGGCCGGGCTCGGCAACCTCATGAAGAGCGAGCGCTGGTCCCCTCGCCCTCCCCGGTGAACCCCGTGAGGTGCAGCCGGCCGTCCGGGCCGCGCAGTTGGAAGCGGCCCGTGGCGTCGGCGCCGTAGCGGACCGTCCGCGGCAGCAGGACCGGCGCCCTGAACTCCGCCCTCGCATGGGGGAACTCGCCTGAACCGTCCCGTTCGGCCAGGCAGCGCGCGAAGGTCCACATGCCGTGCGCGACCGTTCCCGGGAAGCCGAAGGCCCGGGCGGTGAGCGCGTGGAGGTGGATAGGGTTCCGGTCGCCCGACACGGCGGCGTAGCGGCGGCCCAGGTCGGGTGGGAGGTGCCACTCCGTGGTCGTGTGCAGGAGCGGGTGTTCGCGCGGCGGGGTGTCGACGGTGCTCGCGTGGCGGGCCAGGTAGCCGCTGGCCGACTCCCAGACCAGCCGGCCCGCGCGCCGTGCCTCCGTCACCATCGTGACCTCCGTGCCCCGGCGGTGCGGCCTGGAATCCCTTGCGTACACGGTGAGTTCGAGGTGGTTGGCGGTCGTCGACGGGGTGTGCCGGGTGATCGTGATCCAGGTGTGGACGAGTCCGAGCAGGGGGAGTGGGAAGTCCCGGCGGCTCATCAGTCGCATCGCCGACGGAAAGCCGAGGACGTGGGGGTAGGTCAGGGGGAGCGGGCCGCCCGCGGCGTACCGGAAGCCGCAGAGGCGGGCGTACGCGGCGAGGCGGTCCTCGTCGGCGCGCAGCGGGCCGCGGGTGATCCTGGTCCGGGGCGGCGGGGTGTCCGGGCGGGGTCGGGTGAACGGGGCGCGGGTCACGGCACCGGTCAGGGCGAGGAGGTCCGACAGTGTGCCGCGCGTGGTCATTGTCCCAACTCCCTGCCCGGTCTTAGATTTACTGAGAAGTAAGGTTACTCGTACGTCAGTAGCCGGTGTCCATCCCGACGGCCGAGGAGCGCACGTGCCCGACAACGAGCCGCAGCCGTACGTCACCGTCGTGGCCGGGAGGGTCCGCGAGGCCTCCGTGCCCCCGCTCGCGCCCCCGGTCCGACGCGGCTCGCTCGCCGACATCCCCTACGACAACGCGCGCGCCGAGCCGGGCGCCGTCGCCTTCTCCCGCAAGCGCGCCGGCGGCACCTGGGAGGACGTCACCGCCTCCGCCTTCGCCGCCGAAGTCCACTCCGTGGCCAAGGGGTTGATCGCCGCCGGCCTGCGTCCCGGGGACCGGCTCGCCCTGATGGCCCGTACCACCTACGCGTGGACCCTGCTCGACTTCGCCGCCTGGGCCGCCGGGCTGATCACCGTCCCCGTCTACCCCACCTCATCGGCCTTCCAGACCCGCTGGATCCTCCAGGACTCCGGCGCGGCCGCCTGTGTCGTCGAGGACACGACCCAGGGCCGGCTGGTCTCCACCGAGCGCCGCGGACTGCCCGGCCTCGCCCACCTCTGGGTCCTCGACTCGGGCGCCCTCGACCAGCTGCGCAAGGCCGGGGCGCACGTCCCGGACGAGACCGTGACCGCCCGCCGCGGACTGCTCACCCCCGAGACCCTCGCCACCCTCATCTACACCTCGGGCACCACCGGCCGCCCCAAGGGCTGCGCCCTGACCCACGCCAACTTCTTCGCCGAGGTCGACAACGCCATCGCGTTCCTCCACCCCGTCTTCCGCGAGATGAGCAAGGAGGCCCCGTCGACGCTGCTCTTCCTGCCCCTCGCGCACGTCTTCGGCCGGATGGTCGCGATCGGCTGCGTACGGGCCCGGGTGCGGCTCGGGCACACCCCGTCCATCGAGAACGGCGACCTGCTCGCCGACCTGGCCGGCTTCCGGCCCACGTTCCTCCTCGCCATCCCGTACGTCCTGGAGAAGGTGTACGACTCCGCCCGGGCGACGGCGGAGCGGAGCGGCCGGGCCGGCTCCTTCGACCGCGCGGCGCGGGTCGCCCGGCGGTACGGGCACGAGGACGAACCCTCGCTGGCACTGCGCGCGGCGCGGGCGCTGTACGACCCGCTGGTCTACCGGCGGATCCGGGACGCGCTCGGTGGCCGGCTGCGGCACGTGATCTGCGGCGGATCGCCGCTGGGGACCAGGCTCTCGGAGTTCTACTCGGGCGCGGGCATCGAGGTCTACGAGGGGTACGGCCTGACGGAGACCTGCGCCGCCGCGACGGTCACACCGCCGCGCCGCCCGCGCACCGGCACCGTCGGCAGGCCGCTGCCCGGAACGGCGGTACGGATCGCCGACGACGGTGAGATCTGGCTCAAGGGCGGTCACGTCTTCGCCGGCTACTGGGACTCCCAGCGCGGGCTCGCGCTGCCCTACACCGACGAGGGCTGGTTCCCGACCGGTGACCTGGGGGCGCTGGACGAGGACGGCTATCTGCGGATCACCGGCCGGAAGAAGGACATCCTCATCACCTCGGCCGGCAAGAACGTCGCCCCGGCCCCGCTGGAGGACTGGATCCGCGCCCACCCGCTGGTCGGCCAGTGCATGGTGCTCGGCGACGACCGCCCGTACGTCACCGCGCTGCTCACCCTGGACCACGACGGTCTCGTGCACTGGCGGCGGATGCGGAAGAAGGACCACATCGCGCTCTGGGAGTTCGCCCGCGAGGAGGAACTCCTCGCCGTGCTCCAGCGCGCCGTGGACGACGCCAACCGGCTGGTGTCCCGGGCCGAGGCGATCCGGGCGTTCCGCGTCCTGACCACCGAGTGGTCCGAGACCAGCGGCCATCTGACGCCCTCGCTCAAGCTGAGGCGGGGCGCGGTGCTGCGCGACTTCGCCCGCGAGATCGAGGAGATGTACGGGGGCGAGGGCGCGGCCGTCACACCATGAGGCTCACTTCGTGGATCTCGTCCGCGGCGTGGCCCGTGCGGGCGTGAACGCGCTGGACGGCGTCGGCCGAGGGCCCGTGGGACAGGCAGTAGACCGTGCCGGACTCCGGGTCGGCCCAGGCCTTCTCGAAGTGGACGCCCTCGTCCTTCTCGATCGCGAGGTCGGCGGCGTGTGCTTCCTTCAGTTCGTCGGCGGTGATCCCCACCATGTTCCGGTGGACATCCATGTACGTACCCATGGTTCTCGCACCTCCTCCTCTCATGGTGCGCCCGGGTCGGCGGTCACGGCCAGAGGAGTTCGGTGACCCAGCCGCCGGGCTCCCGGCGGTAGCGCAGCCGGACGTGCCGCCGCCGCTCGTCGCCCTGGAAGAACTCGACCTCGTCGGCTTCCAGGACGTACAGCGTCCAGCTCTCGGCGTGGGCGCCCGGCTCCGCCTCCGCCCGTTCCCAGGCCGCCTCACTCACCCGGCGCAGTTCCGCCAGCGACCCCAGCACCTCGCTCTGCCGGCCCACCAGGGCCGAGGCCAGCGCCCCGGTGGTGCGGGCGTGCAGATCGGCGTAGGCCTCGTCGCGCGGGGACGTCGAGACCTGGCCGCGGACCCGGACCTGGCGGCCCTGGCGGGGCCAGTAGAAGCCGAGCGCCGCCTCGGGGCGGGCGGCGAGCTGGCGGCCCTTCGCGCTCGTGGCGTGCGAGGCGAAGTGCCAGCCGCGTTCGTCGGCGCCGTGCAGCATCACCGTACGGACGTCGGGCCGGCCGTCCTCGTCCACGGTGGCCAGGGACATGGTGTGCGGCTCGACCTGCCCGGCGTCGGCCGCGGACACGAACCAGTCGTGGAAGAGGGAGAGGGGCTCGGCGGGCGCGGTCCGCGGGTCGAAGCCGGGCAGTTCGGTGTCCCAGACCCGCAGTGAACGGAGGGCGTGGTCGAAGTCGGTCATGCGGGAACCCTAGGCCGTGTCGTCGAAGTCCCGTCTGCCCGGCGGGCGGACGACGCTGTCTGACGACACTCCCTGGGCCGGAGCGCTGCCGCCGCGTCGCTCCGGCCCAGGATCGCCGGAACGGGGGGCGTCCGGCCGGTGCCCTGGCCGGCGGCGGGCTTCAGGTCCGGCCCAGCACCACCGTCCCCGACGAGCAGAACCAGCCCCCCGTCCCCGACGCCACCGCCAGCTCCGGCAGGCTGCCGTCCGGCCGGCGCACCTGGAGTCCCGGCGCCTCCCCGCGCAGCTGCCGTACCGCCTCCACCAGCAGGAACAGGCCCCGCATCCCCGGATGGCAGGCCGAGAGTCCGCCGCCGTCCGTGTTCACCGGCAGCCGGTCCTTCTCCTGGACGAAGGGGCCGCCCTCGCCCTTCGCGCAGAAGCCCAGGTCCTCCAGCGTCACCAGCGTCATGTACGTGAAGGCGTCGTAGATCTCCGCGAGATCGATGTCCTCCGGCCGCACCCCGGCCCGCTCGAACGCGAGCCGCCCGCTCACCGCTGCCGGGGAGACCGTGAAGTCCTCCCACTCCGACATCGTGGTGTGCGAGACGTGCTCGCCCGCGCCGAGGATCCACACCGGCGCCTTCGCCGTGTCCGGTACGTACTCCTCGGCGGCGAGCAGTACCGCGCAGCCGCCGTCACTGCGGATGCAGCAGTGGAGCTTGGTGAAGGGGTCGGCGATCATCGGGCCGCCGAGCACCTCGTCGACCGTGACGGGCTCGCGGAACATCGCCTCCGGGTTGAGCGCGGCGTTCGCCCGCGCCTGGACGGCGACCTCGGCGAGCTGCTCCAGGGTCGTCCCGTACTGGTGCATATGGCGACGGGCCGCCATCGCGTACTTGGCGATCAGGGTGTGACCGTAGGGGGCCTCGAACTGCAGCGGTCCGCGCGCCCCGAAGGAGAGGTTCGACGTGCGCCGCCGGGCCCTGATGTCGGCGCGGGCGGTCGAACCGTAGACGAGCAGGACCGCGTCGGCGTGGCCCGCGGCGATGGCGTCGGCCGCGTGCGCGGCCATGACCTCCCAGGTGGCGCCGCCGACGGCGGTCGAGTCCACCCAGCGGGGGCGCAGGCCCAGGTACTCGGCGACGTCGACGGGCGCGAGGGTGCCGAGCCCCGCCGAGGCGAGACCGTCGATCACCGAGCGGTCGAGTCCGCTGTCCGCGAGGGCGCGGCGCGCGGCCTGGGCGTGCAGAGTGTAGGGAGTGGCCTCGTCGACCCGGCCGCAGTCGGAGAGGGATATGCCGACGACGGCGACGCGGCGCCCGGCGCGGTCGCGGTTCCGTGAAGTGGTGGGCATGAATCTGACGGTACATCAGATATGGAGAACCGGATGGCGAGAAGCACGGCCGAAGACGTCGACGCGTACCTCGCCGAGATCGTCGAGCCGGACCGGTTGACGGTCCTCGTGCGGCTGCGCGAGCTCTGCCGCACCGAGCTGCACGGCTTCGAGGAGGTCATGGCCTACGGGATGCCGGCCTACCGGCGGCCGGGCGGCGAGCCGGAGATCGCCTTCGCCTCGCAGAAGCAGTACATCTCCTTCTATCTGATGCGCCCTGACGTGCGGGAGGGCTTCGAGGGGCGGCTCGCCGGCCAGGACATGGGCAAGGGGTGCCTGCGCTTCCGGCGCCCCGAGCGCGTCGACTTCACCCTCGTACGGGATCTGCTGCGTGCGACGGCGAAGGCGCCGGGCGGCATCTGCTGAAGCGGGCGGGGCGGGGTCCCGCCGAGATCCGCCCCGCCAGGCTCTGGGTTTCTTCCTCCGCCCGCCCTAGCATGACGGGCCGTCAGATACGGAGGGGAGCTCCATGGACGCCGCCTTCACCGCGGAGCAGGACGAGATCCGCCGCACCTTGCGCGAACTGCTCGCCAAACGCTCCGGACCCGCCGAGGTCCGCGCCGCCGTCGCGACCCCCGAGGGGTACGACACCGACCTGTGGAACCGGATGTCCGGCGCCCTCGGTCTGCCCGGTCTCGCCCTGCCCGAGGAGTACGGGGGCGTCGGCTGCGGGTCCGCCGAACTCGCCCTCGCCTGCGAGGAGACCGGCCGGGCACTCGCCCCCTCCCCCCTCCTCGCCACCGCCCTCCTCGTCGCCCCGGCGCTCCGCGCCCTCGGCGCCGAGCGGCAGCGCGCCGATCTGCTGCCGCGCATCGCCGACGGCTCCCTGACCTGCGCGCTCGCCGTCCCCGGCGCCTCGCTGTCGCTCGCCCTCGGCCTGACGGGCGACAACCGCTCCTGGGTCGCGGGCGGCGGCCGGGCCGGCGGCGTCCAGGCGCGGGCCACGGACGAGGGGTGGCAGCTGTACGGGGAGGTGACACAGGTCCTCGACGGCCACAGCGCCGGGCTGCTCGTGGTCGCCGCCCACGCCGGCGGCTTCGCCCGGAGCCGGACCCTGCTCTTCCTCGTCCGCGGGGAGGCGGCCGGACTCGTCCGCACCCGACAGTCGACCCTGGACGCGACCCGCTCCCAGGCGGCGATCCAACTCCGCGATGTCGAAGCCGAGTTGCTCGGCGAGGAGCCGGTCGACGTGCTCGGGACGCTCGCGGCGACCGGACGGACGGCCGCCGCGGCCCTCGCGGCCGAGGCGATCGGCGCGGCCCAGGCCGCCCTGGACCGTACGGTCGAGTACGTCGGCTCCCGCGAGCAGTTCGGGCGGCCCGTCGGCTCCTTCCAGGCGATCAAGCACCGGATCGCCGACCTGTACGTCCAGGTGGAGGCGGCACGCTCGCTGACGTACGGTGCGGCCCGCGAACCGGCGACGGGCGCGCTGGCCCTCGCGGCCGCCCTGGAGGCGCTGCGGACGGTCGCGGGCGAGACGATCCAGCTCCACGGCGGCATCGGCTTCACCTGGGAGCACGAGGCGCATCTGTACATCAAACGGGCGACCGCCGACGAGCTGCTCTTCGGGCCCGCGCGCCGGCTGCGCGAGCGGGCGGCCCAGGAGACGGGCCTGTTCGGAGAGGCGGCGGCCTGATGCCCGTGGGGTTGCGCCTGATGCAGAAGGTGTCGTCCACGAGGACGTTCGCGAAGGTCGCCCCGCACTTCATCCCGGCGATGGACCGGGCCGTGCACCGACTGACGCGAGGGAAGGTGCTGCTGAGCGCCCAGATGCTGCCCGGGGTCGTCCTGACGGCGAAGGGCGCCAAGTCGGGGCAGCCCCGTGTGACGCCGCTCGCGTGCATGCCGGAACCCGCCGGCACCTGGCTCCTGATCGGGTCGAACTTCGGGCGCGAAGGGCATCCGGCCTGGACGGCGAACCTGCTGAAGCACCCGGACGCGGAGGTGAGTTGGCGCGGCGAGGCGATCCCGGTACGGGCGGAGCTGCTGGCGGGGGAGGAGCGGGCGGCGGCGTGGCGCGCGGCGCTCGCCTTCTGGCCGCCGTACGCGACGTACCAGCAGCGGGTGGAGCGCGAGATCAGGCTCTTCCGCCTGACGAGGCGCTGAGGTCCCGGGGCGGGGGCGATCCCGGCAGAAGAACGCCGACGGCGGTCTCGCGAAGGGGACCGCCGCCGGCGCGACAGGACGGACGAGGAACGGGCGGGCGGGGATCAGGCTGCGATCCGAAGGCGTGCCCGCAGGGGTGTGCGCGGGTTGGTGCCCGAGGTGCGCGAGGTGCGCGAGGCGGGGGCGACGTGCGCGCGGGTGCGTGCGGATGCGTGCGGTGCGCGCGGGTGCGTGCCGGTGCGTGCGGACCGGCGGGCCCGAGGCTACTTCGTCGGCTTCCTGCCGGTGATGCCCAGGTGCACCAACAGCGCCAGATTCGGCTTCAGTTCGGCCTGCTTCACACCCCAGGTCTGGAAGCCCTTCTGGTGACCGGCCACCGAGGCCAGCATCGCCACCAGGGAGCCCGCCATCGCCGCGGGGCTGACGTCCTTGTCGACCTTGCCCTTCGACTGGAGCTCCTTCACGCTGTCCGTAAGGGAGTTGGTGACGGAGTTCAGGATCTTCATGCGGATCTTGTAGAACCGCTTGTCGCCCTCCGCGGCGCCGAGGTCCACGACCCGGAGGATCGCGTCGTGCTTGCGCCAGAAGTCCAGGAAGCCCTCGACCAGTTCCTCGGAGGTCTGCCAGCCGGCCTTGCCGACCCAGGAGCGGCCGGAGACCAGTTCGGTCAACGCGGCGCCCTCCTTGGCCATTTCCTCCGCGATCTCGAGGACAGCGCCCTCGACGTCGGGGAAGTACTGGTAGAACGTCGCGGGTGAAGTGCCCGCCTTCCGGGCCACGTCGATGACCTTGACGTCCCGGTACGGCGAGGAGCTGAGCATCTCGCTGAGGCAGTCGAGCAGCTTCTGCCGCGTCGCCTGGCCGCGTCGTCCGGCCACGCGGCCGTCGACGGTGCGTACTTGTCCTGTCATGCCGTCAGCTTACCGAGGGGTGATCGGCGCGCGATTCGGCCGACTGCAAATGGGGTGCACCCCCGCCCACCCCTCCCCGGCGGGGTCGGGGACGGCGGAAGGATCAGCTCCATTCGAAAAGGCTTATTAACAGCCTGTGGACAACTTCGGTGGACAACTCAGGGGCACCGGGTTCGCTGCCTCCCTATATGGCGGTATGTTCGATTATGGGGCGTGCGGGACAGGTGTCCCCGGCCTAGCGTGGAGCCATGGCCGTATTCACAGAGGGCACCCCGTGCTGGGTGGAGGCGCAGCTCCCCGATCTCGAGGCGGGCAAGCGGTTCTACGGCGAGCTCTTCGGCTGGACCTTCGACCCCGACCGCGACGAGGCCCTCAGCGACGGCAGGCGCGTCGCCGGACTCGTACCGAAGCGGGACGGCAGGATGCCCACCACCTGGACCGTCTTCCTCGCCACCGAGAACGCGGGCACGCTCGCGGCCCGGATCAAGGCGGCCGGCGGGCAGATGATCATGGAGCCGTACCCGGTGGGCCCCTTCGGGGTGCTGGCGCTCGCCGCCGACCCCGGCGGCGCCGTCTTCGGGCTCCGGCAGGCCGGTGACGACGAGGGCTTCGAGAAGACGATGCTCCCCGGCTCCTTCTGCTGGATGGAGGTCTACACGAGGGAGCGGGACGCGGTCGACACCTTCTACGCCTCCGTCTTCGGCTACCTCGGCCGCCAGGTGGACGCGGACGAGGAGGGCAGGGAGGGCGGCTTCGACTACCGCGTCTGGTCCCCGCCCGGCTCCCGCCCCGGCGACGACACCGCCTTCGGCGGCCGGGCCGTGCTCACCGATGCCTTCCCGGCCGAGATGCCCGGGCACGTCCTCGTCTACTTCGCCGTCACGGACTGCGACGCGGCCTGCGCGACCGCCGTCGACCTCGGCGGCCGGATCACCAACCCGCCCTTCGACACCCCGCACGGCCGTATCGCCGTCCTCCACGACAACCAGGGCGCCCGTTTCGCGGTCCTCGCGGAGCCGTCGGACGCCCCGGCGGCCGAACCTCCGGCCGCCGTGACCGTGTCCCGTACGTCAGCCGATACCTCGGCCGAAGCGTCGGCCGGGCCCGCGACCGGGTCGCGGACTCGTTCGGGGGACGACGAATCCGCCGAATCGGCCGAAAGGGCTACCTCCACGTCCGACGATATGCACTGAGACACCCCGATCCGCCCCCGGGTTCGCAACCGTCGTCCCGGACAGGAAGAATCAGGGCCACGGGGCCGTATTCTCATGGCCCGTACGGGGAGGTGGCAGGCAAGTGGAGCAGCTGACGCAGCACGACCCGAGACGGATCGGGCCCTTCGAGGTGCTGGGACGGCTCGGTGCCGGCGGCATGGGACTCGTCTATCTCGCGCGCTCGGCGTCGGGACGGCGCGTGGCGATCAAGACCGTGCGGACCGAGCTCGCCGAGGACCAGCTGTTCCGTGTCCGTTTCACCCGTGAGGTCGAGGCCGCGCGGGCCGTCTCCGGTTTCTACACGGCCGCCGTCGTCGACGCCGACCCGCGGGCCGCCGTGCCGTGGCTCGCCACCGCGTACGTCCCCGCTCCCTCCCTCGAGGAGATAGTGAACGAGTGCGGGCCGCTGCCCGCCCAGGCCGTGCGCTGGCTGGCTGCCGGTGTCGCCGAGGCGCTGCAGTCCATCCACGGCGCGGGCCTGGTCCACCGCGACCTGAAGCCGTCGAACGTCCTCGTCGTCGAGGACGGACCCCGGGTGATCGACTTCGGTATCGCCTCCGGGGTCTCCAACACCCGGCTGACCATGACCAACGTCGCCGTCGGCACGCCCGCGTACATGTCGCCCGAGCAGGCCCGCGACTCGCGCAGCGTCACCGGCGCGAGCGACGTCTTCTCGCTGGGCTCGATGCTGGTCTTCGCGGCCACCGGCCACGCCCCGTTCCACGGCGCCAACCCCGTCGAGACGGTGTTCATGCTGCTCAGGGAGGGCCCGGACC
This sequence comes from Streptomyces sp. NPDC057271, assembly GCF_042668715.1. Lineage (NCBI taxonomy): Bacteria > Bacillati > Actinomycetota > Actinomycetes > Kitasatosporales > Streptomycetaceae > Streptomyces > Streptomyces sp. NPDC057271. The sequence goes on along the minus strand of NZ_JBHUYJ010000041.1, from coordinate 180 downwards.
TGGAGGGGCTGCCCGACGAGCTGCGTCCGCTGATCGACTCCTGTATGCAGACGGACGTCACGCGCCGTCCCTCCCCGGCCGATCTGCAGGCCCAGCTCGCGCCCCATCTCTTCGGCCCCGGCAGTGACGACAGCGGTACGGCGTCGGCGTGGCTGCCGCAGTCCGCGACCGCCATGATCG
>NZ_JBHUYJ010000040.1:45021-64696 GCF_042668715.1 Streptomyces sp. NPDC057271 | reverse complement strand
GACGACATACCCAGACCAACGAACCCACGACCAATCGGTCATCACATCAACCGCTCGTCCCACCAAACGAAGCATGTGCGGAGGACGGGTCTAGGGGGTGTCGCGAACGTGGCGCCGTCCGCCCGAAGGGCGGGCCCCGCGGCGTCATGGGGATCCGCTGCCCGAGCGCAGCCGAGAGCTTGGGGGAGCGTGCGGTCGCAGGGCGCACGGCGGTCCTCGTACCGGGCGTACGCGGACGATCCCGACAAGGCGGCGTGGGGACACCTCCCGTGCCCGAAGGGCCACGGGAGAGTACGCGCCATGCACCGCGGGGCAGGCGGAACCTTCGCAACCCGCCCTACCAGGCGTCCACCCCTCGGGCGAAGGAGTCGAGGACCCGCGCAAGCGTCCGGTCGAAGATCTCCTCGGGGTCGAGGCGTTCGACGCCTGCGGCGCCGAACACGGCGGCCAGCCGGGGATAGGCGCCGCCCGCGAGCCGCTCCATGAGGTAGGCCCCGCGCACCGCCTGCTCCTGCTCCTCGGACCACGGCAGTCCGCGGGCGCGCTCGGCGACGGCGAGTTCGTTGGCGACGATCGTCATCACGGTGCCGTTGACCGTCGCGATCAGCTCCATCTTGGCCCCGCCGGGCAGGTCGAGGCCGTCCAGGCAGGCGAGACAGCCTTCGAGGAAGCGCAGCGCGTTGGGGCCGTAGGCGTATCCGGTCGTCATCAGCCGGATCACCCAGGGGTGGCGGCGCAGAATGCCCCGGGCCTCGCGGGCCACCTGGAGCATGTCCGCGCGCCAGTCGCCGCTCGGGGGCTCCGGAAGGTCGTACTCACCGCTGACGGCGTCGACCATCAGCTCGTACAGGTCCTCCTTGCGCGGCACGTAGTTGTAGAGCGACATCGTGCCGCAGCCGACGTCGGCCGCGATCCGGCGCATGGAGAGCCCGTCGATGCCGTCCGCGTCGGCGATGCGGACCGCCGCGGCCACGATGTCGGCCCTGGTGTACGCCGGTTTCGGGCCACGGCCCGTGCGCTCGGGGCGCGCCCAGATCACTTCGGGTTCGGCCGCTCGGCCCGCCATGGATCATCACCTCGCCACCATCGTAGTTACGTACAGCGTACGTAGTGCGGTATGGTCGCGCCATGACTACTACGTACGCTGTACTTAGTGAGGGGCTGACGAAGCGTTACGGCGAGGTCCACGCGCTGCGCGGACTCGATCTGGCCGTCCCCGAAGGCACGGTCTGCGGAGTCCTCGGCCCCAACGGAGCAGGCAAGACGACCGCCGTGCGCGTGCTGACCACGCTGGTCGCACCGGACGCGGGCAGCGCACGGGTCGCGGGCCGCGACGTGGTGCGTGACCCGGCGGGGGTGCGGAAGCGCATCGCGGTCACCGGCCAGTACGCCTCGGTCGACGGCGACCTCTCCGGCGCCGAGAACCTGCGGCTGTTCGCGAGGCTGCTGCGCGCCCCGCGCGCCCGGGCCGACGAACTCCTGGAGCGGTTCGGCCTCACGGAGGCCGCCGGGCGGCCCGCCCGCACCTACTCGGGCGGGATGCGGCGCCGGCTCGACCTCGCGGCGAGCCTGCTGGTCACCCCGCGGGTGCTCTTCCTCGACGAGCCGACGACGGGGCTCGACCCGCAGAGCCGGAACGGGATCTGGGACGCCGTACGGGGGTTGGCGTCCCAGGGCACGACCGTGCTGCTCACCACGCAGTACCTGGAGGAGGCCGACCGGCTCGCCGACGACATCGTGCTGATCGACCGGGGCCGGGCCGCGCACCGCGGCACCCCGGCCGAACTCAAGGCGACGATCGGCAGCCGGGCGGAGGTGGTGGTCGCCGACCCCGCGCTGCTGGAGGCGGCGGCGGGCGTGCTCGACCAGCTGACCGGCTCGGCGCCGGTCCTCGACGCCGAGCGCCGCACGGTCGGCGCGGTCACCACGGACACCACGCTCACGCTCCCCCGGCTCGTCCGCGAGATCGACGCTGCCGGGGTCCTGATCGTCGACGCGTCCCTGCGCCCGCCCACTCTCGACGAGGTGTTCCTGCGCCTCACCGACCGGAAGGAGCGCGCGGCATGAGCGCGCTGGTCCATGACGGAACCGCCATACTGGGCCGCCACCTGCAGAAGGTGCGGCGGGCCCCGGCGATCGTCGTCATGACGCAGACGATGCCGATCGTCTTCCTGCTCTTCTTCGGGTACGTCTTCGGCAGCGCGCTCGCCATGCCGGGCGCCGAGTACCGGGCGTATCTGATGCCCGGTCTGCTCGTGGCGACGGCCGCGGGCGGCGTCATGACGGGGATGTTCCAGGCCGCCCAGGACTCGCACCGGGGCGTCATGGACCGCTTCCGGACGATGCCGGTCAGCCGCGCCGCCGTACCGCTCGGGCAGGCGCTGGCCGATCTGGCGATCAGCGCGGTCGGCATGATCCCGATGATCCTCGTCGGGCTCGCCATGGGCTGGCGGATCGAGGGCTCCGCCCCGGAGGCGCTCGGCGCCTTCGGTCTGCTGCTGCTCTTCCGGTTCGCGGCGACCTGGGTGGGGATCCTGCTGGGCCTCGCCTCGCAGAGCGAGGAGGCGGCCGGCCAGCTGGGCAGCGCCACGTTCATGCTGCCGCTGCTCTCCAACGCGTACATCCCGACCGGGAACATGGCGGGCTGGCTGCGGACGATCGCCGAGTGGAACCCGATCTCCGCCGTCACCACCGCGGTAAGGGACCTCTTCGGCAACGCGGCCGTCCCTGCGGACGCCGCCTGGCCGGTGGCGCATCCCGTGGCCGGCTCGCTGCTCTGGTCACTGGCGCTGATCGCCGTCTTCGCCCCGGCGGCCGTCCGCCGGTACGCCCTCGGGTGACACGGGCCCACGGGTGACGAGGGTGACGGTGACAACGGCGGTGACCAGAGGGTAGGGAGGGCTGATGAGCATCCAGCCACTCCCCCTGGAGGGGATCACGGTCGTCGCGGTCGAGCAGGCCGTCGCCGCCCCCTTCGCCACCCGTCAGCTCGCAGATCTGGGCGCCCGCGTCATCAAGATCGAGCGCCCGGACGGTGGTGACTTCGCGCGCGGGTACGACACGGCGGCGCGCGGGCTCGCCTCGCACTTCGTCTGGTGCAACCGCGGCAAGGAGTCGGTGGCGGTCGACCTCAAGGACGGGCGGGGGCTCGACCTGGTCCGCCGGCTGGTCGCCGGGGCCGACGTCTTCGTACAGAACCTGGCGCAGGGTGCGGCGGCCCGGCTCGGCCTGGACGCGGCCACCCTCTGCGCCGCGCACCCGCGACTGATCGCGGTCGACGTCTCGGGGTACGGCCCGGGCGGGCCGTACGCGCACAAGCGGGCGTACGACATGCTCGTGCAGTGCGAGGCGGGTCTGGTGTCGGTGACCGGGAGCGAGGAGCAGCCGGTCAAGTCGGGAATCCCCGCGGCGGACATCGCGGCGGGGATGTACGCGTACGCGGGCGTGCTCGCCGCGCTGGTGCGTCGCGGGACGACCGGGCGGGGCGGACCGGTGGAGGTGTCACTGCTCGACTCGCTGGCCGAGTGGATGGGGCATCCGCTGCACCACGGGATGCACGGGGGCACGGCACCGGCGCGCACCGGTCTGGCGCACGCCGTCATCGCACCCTACGACGCCTATCCGACGGCCGACGGGAGCCTGGTGCTGCTGTCGGTCCAGAACGACCGCGAGTGGCGCCGACTGGCCGAACAGGTGCTGGAGCAACCGGATCTGGCGGACGATCAGGAGTTCGCGACGAACACGGCCCGGGTGGCCGGGCGCTCACGTACGGACGCGGTGGTGGCGGCGGCACTGGCGCCGCTGACGGCGGCGGAGGCCCTGGCACGCCTGGAGGCGGCCGGGATCGCGTGCGCACGGCTGAACACGGTCGCGGATCTGGCGGAGCATCCACAGTTGGCGGCGCGGGACCGCTGGCGGACCGTCGCCTCGGCGGCCGGGCCCCTGCGGACCCTGCTGCCGCCCGTCACCTTCCCGGACGGCCCCGAAGCCCGGATGGGCCGCATCCCGGCTTTGGGGGAGGACACGGATGCGGTGCTCGGCGAGCTGGGGGTGGGTCCGGCGGAGCGGGAGGAGCTACGTCAGGACGGCGTCGTGGCCTGAGGGCCGCGGGGTGCGGGGGTGGGCAGACGCCGTCGTCGGGGTGTGCCCACCCTCCCGCAGAGCTTCTCCCGGGTGACCCCAGCTCTGCGGATCAGATGCCCACGACCCCGAAGGAGCGCCGACTAGCCGCGGCTGCCGAAGAGGCTGCGACGCAGGCGACGCAGCGGGGCGAAGAGCGAGACGCGCGCGCTCTTGCTGCGGCGGCTGTGCGCGACGTCACGGGACGTCAGCTCTCGCATCAGCAGCGTCGCCTCGGCCGCCTCACGCTGGGGCACGACAGGACCGCCGAGCACCGCGAGATGACGGTCGAGCCGCGAACTGGTCGCGCTGCTTCCGCACGTGATGGCAGGCACTCGCGGCCTGCTGCGCATTGCTATCTGTTCCATGTCACTCCCCACCCTGACGAGGGCACCCGGCCCGGGCAGGTTAACCCTATCGCCCCGCTGTGACACCCGTGTATCCCGACGGCAGGATTCACCGCACTCGTACGGGGGTTGACGACTACTGTCCGAATCCATCTGATTCCAGGGCGAGTTGGACAGCGCTCGAACACCTGCCGAACCACCACGAACCATCCTGCACGCAAGGGTTCCGGCGGGGTCGTCTGACGGTGTGTGATCTCCGCCACCAAGATCACCTCACACCTTCCCCGTGGTGTTCGAAGTACGCGGCCGAGGGGCAGGAATGCTCCACCGGGGCCGTCGACGGATGGGGACACGCCATGACCGTGATCGCGGGGCGGTACCGGCTCCTGGACATGCTGGGACAGGGCGGCATGGGCACCGTCTGGCGCGCCAGGGACGAGGTCCTCGGCCGTGACGTGGCGGTGAAGGAGGTCCGCGCCCCGGCCGGCCTCACCGGCGACGACGAGCGCCGGCTGTACGCCCGGCTCGAGCGGGAGGCCTGGGCGGCCGCCCGGATCTCGCACCGCAACGTGGTGACGGTCTACGACGTGGCCACCGAGGACGGTCGCCCCTGGATCGTGATGGAGCTGATCCCCGGGCTCACCCTGTCCGACGTACTGGACGCGGAGGGCCCGATGCCAGCGCGGCGCGCCGCGCTGATCGGCGCCGAGGTGCTGGCGGCCCTGACCGCGGCGCACGAGGCGGGAGTGCTGCACCGGGACGTGAAACCCGGCAACGTCCTGCTGGGCAACGACGGCCGGGTCGTGCTGACCGACTTCGGCATCGCGGCGGTGCAGGGTACGTCTCCCCTCACGATGACGGGTGAGTTGATCGGGTCGCCCGAATTCCTCGCGCCCGAGCGAGCGTTGGGCCGGACCCCGGGACCGGCCTCGGATCTGTGGTCGCTCGGCGTGCTGCTCTACGCGGCAGTGGAGGGCCACTCGCCGTTCCGTCAGGACACTCCGCTGAGCACGCTGCGCGCCGTGGTGGACGAGGAGCTGCCGCCTCCGCGGCGGGCCGGGGAGCTCGCACCGGTGATCGAGGGCCTGTTGCGCAAGGATCCGCGCGAGCGCCTGCAGGCTTTTGCCGCGGAACGGCAGTTGCGGATCGTGGGAGCCGGCGGCAGCGCGGCGTCGGGCGCGGGCCCCGCGCCGGCCGGGCCGGGGCCTTCGCGGCCGGTGCCCTCGGAGCCGTACGAGCCGGACCGCCGGGGCGCGGGTGGCGCCCACACCCCGCCGTTGCCCCTGCCCGTCCCGCCGCCCGCCTCGGACCCGGGGCACCCGGATCGATCCGGACGGACGGTGGGCGTCCTCGCGGCGGGGATCGTCCTTCTACTGCTGGCCGTGGGCGGACTGACCTACGCGCTGCTGCGGGACGAGGGCGACCGCGCCCCGGGGCCCGGCGGAGGGCCGACGAGCAGTTCCCCGGCGACGAGTCCACCGCCGACGAAGACGCCCTCGACCGGTCCGACCGGCACGACACCCACTCCGACCGGCACGACGGACACACCGACCTCCGCACCGCCGGCGCCGACGGTCCTGGTCCATGTGCGGGCGGTACGCGACGTTTACAGCGGCTCCTGCCCGCCGCCCGAGGAGCGGGCGCCCGCCTTCGCCGCCACACTCACGGTGAGCCGCACGCCCGCCTCCGTGGAGTACCGCTGGGTCACGGAGAGCGGCGAGAGTCCGGCGGAGGACGGCTGGCGACGGCTGGAGTTCCCGGGCGGCGGACCGTCGGAGCGGAGCGTCGAGCACACGGAGCCGACGCACGGGGAGGACGACACCCGCCGGGACCGGATCCGGATGGAGGTGCGTTCCCCGGTCGAGAAGAATTCGAACTGGGTGGCGTTCTCGGTGACCTGCGAGCAGGCGACCCCGACGGGCGGGGTCACCTACCCGGACGGCAGCCCTACACCACAGCCCTGAAGCTGGGCAGGTAGCCGCCGGACTGACCGGAGGCGGTGGGGTGGTACGACTCGCCGATGTTGAGCCAGTTGACGCTGTGCAGCCACGCCGAGCCGGAGCAGATCTCGTGTCCGGTGAAGGCGGGGACGACGCTCGCGAAGGTGTAGCCGTGGTCCGCCGCGCGCTTGGCGGTGGCCGCGTTGAGGATGTCGGACCCTTCGTTGATGGCGCGACGCTCGTTCTCGCTCAGACCGGCGATGCAGCTGCCGCCGATCTTGTAGAAGCGCGGATAGCCGAGGACGACGACCCGGGCGTTCGGGGCCTTGGATCTGATGGCCGAATACACGGCGTCGAGCTTCCCCGGGAGGGTGCTGTCGACGTAGGCCTTGGCTTGATTTACCCGGTTGATGCAGGAGGCCTCCGACTGGAGGACGCAGGTGGTCATGACGTCCGCGAAGCCGGCGTCGTTGCCTCCGATCGTGATGGAGACCAGGTCGGTGGCGGTGGAGAGGGGGCCGAGCTGTCCGCTCGTCACATCACCCGTTCGGGCGCCTGAGCAAGCGGTGAACGCGAATGACGAGGGTGAGTTCGCGTTCTTCCAGAGGACGGGGAAGGCCTTGGTGGAGCGCTTGCAGTTGCCGCTGGCGCTGTCGTAGCTGCCGGCACCGACGCCGGAGGAGTACGAGTCACCGAGCGCCACGTAGTCGAGAGCTGCGGTTTCGGCTGCCTGCGCGGTACCCGCCCCGGTGAGGGCGAGGACGGCACCGAGCAGGAGCGAGGACGAGAATGCCACGAATCGGGACCTTTTCATGGAACCTCCCTGTAGCAGGATCACTGCGCTACTAGGTAGTAGCAGCGCGCCGGGCCCGCTGGAAGTGTCCATGCCAAAGAGATTTGGCGAGTAGCTGCCGACGCCCCGTCAGGGACCGTCGAGATCAAGCCATCTGATGGATCTTGCATCGAAATGAATTCGCACAACAATGCGCACGGGTTTCATTCGACCCCAATGACACCACCAGACAAACAGATTACGAAAAACCGACCGGGGCAGTTCCGCATCTGACCGCCGAAGGGCGCCAATTAGCAGAAAGGGGAGTCACCGATCCAGGTCTTGCCATACAGTCCCAATCATCAATACCGTCGTACATCTCACCCGCATCGGACCGACGCGCTCAACGGCTCAGGGGAGGGCTTCAGCGTCGCGAGGTTCCGGAGCGGGGCGCGGCAGGGGGGGCAGTGCCCGACGTACGCATGCGTGCGCCGGGTCGCGTTGCCGCGCGGTCTGAGATGCCAACTCACCCATGTCGTACGGCGATTGTTGGCTGTGCGGACGGGGCGAGTACCCCCCTTTCGTAACCGGACAGACCACCGGACAGCCCGGGGGCGGGCGGTCCACCGGACGAGAGGGAAACACCACTCATGAGTTCATTCCTGCGCCCGGCCGTCGACCACGAAGCGGTGGACCAGAGCCGAATAGCAGCCCAATACAAGGCCATCACCTCGCATTTGGCGATCACTCCGCCGGTGAGTGTCGTCATCCCCGCGATGAACGAAGCGGAAAACCTTCCGTACGTCTTCAAGTCGCTGCCCGACTGGATCCACGAAGTGGTTCTCGTCGACGGAGACTCCACCGACGACACCGTCCGTGTGGCGCGCGAACTCCGGCCCGACGTCAAGGTCGTCAAGCAGGTCGGCAAGGGCAAGGGCGACGCGCTCATCAGCGGGTTCGCCGCCTGCACCGGCGACATCATCGTGATGGTCGACGCGGACGGCTCCGCCTACGGCCAGGAGATCGTCTCCTACGTCTCCGCGCTGGTCGGCGGCGCCGACTTCGCCAAGGGCTCCCGCTTCGCCAACGGCGGCGGCACGGACGACATGACACCCGTCCGCCGACTCGGCAACTGGGCCCTCTGCGCCCTGGTCAACCGCAGGTTCGGTGCCCGCTACACCGACCTCTGCTACGGCTACAACGCCTTCTGGCGCCACTGCCTCGACAAGGTCACCCTGGACTGCACCGGCTTCGAGATCGAGACCCTGATCAACATCCGGGTCGTCAAGGCCGGCCTCAAGGTCCAGGAGGTCCCGAGCCACGAGTACCTGCGCATCCACGGCGTCAGCAACCTCAACGCCGTACGCGACGGCATCCGGGTCCTCAAGGTCATCCTCAGGGAGAAGGGCGTCAGACGCGCGGTCCGCCGCCGGCCGAACGTCTTCTCGGTCAACGTCCCCCGGGGAGAGACCTCTTGAGCGACCGTGGGTTCTCCGTCGTGATCTGCGTCTACACGGAGGACCGCTGGGAGGACATCCTCGCGGCGGTCGACTCCGTACGGGACCAGTCGCAGCCGGCCCGGGAGATCCTGCTCGTGGTCGACCACAACGAGCGGCTGCGGGCCCGGCTGTCCGCACGGTTCACGGACGGGGCAGGGCGGACGGAGGAGGTGCGGGTGCTCGCCAACGCGGGCCCCCGCGGCCTCTCCTCCGGACGCAACACCGGAATCGTCGCCGCCCGGGGCGAGTTCGTGGCCTTCCTCGACGACGACGCCGTGGCCGAGCGGGACTGGCTGCGGTACTTCGCCGAGGCGTACGACGATCCAAGGGTCATGGCGGTGGGCGGGCGGACCGTGCCCGCCTGGGCGTCGGGCCGGCGGCCCGACTGGTTCCCCGAGGAGTTCGACTGGGTCGTCGGCTGCACCTACCGCGGCCTGCCCCCGGGGCGGGCCCGGGTACGCAACGTGCTGGGCGGCAACGCCTCCTTCCGGCGTACGGCCTTCGACGCGGCGGGCGGCTTCGCCACCGGCATCGGGCGGGACGGCGACCGCCGGCCGCTCGGCTGCGAGGAGACCGAGCTGTGCATCCGGCTCTCGCAGGCCCTCCCCGACGCCGTCCTGCTGATCGACGACCGGTCCGTCATCCACCACAAGGTCCCGTCCACGCGCGAGCGCTTCGGCTACTTCCGTACCCGGACGTACGCCGAGGGGCTCTCCAAGGCGCTCGTGTCCCGAAGTGTCGGCGCGAGCAAGGGGCTTGAGGCGGAGCGACGGTACATCACCCGGGTGTTGCCGGCCGGCGTCGTCCGCGGTCTGCGCGACGCGCTGCTCGGCCGCCCGGGGGGCGCGGGTCGGGCGGGCGCGATCGTGACGGGCGTGACGACGGCGGCCGTCGGCTACGTACGGGGGGCGCTGCGGGCGCGCGAGGGCGGTGCGACGTTCTCGTCCGGGCCGATCCCGCACCGCCGGGACGCCCCGGAGGTGGCCGCGTGAGCGAACCCGTACCGATCCTGATGTACCACGCGGTGGACCACGAGCCCGCTCCTGCCACCCGCCGGCTGTCCGTCTCCCCCGAGGCGTTCGCCGTGCAGATGGCGGTCGTCGCGGACCGCGGGTTCACCGCCCTCACCACGGCCGAGCTGGCCGAGTCCTGGCGCACGGGCCGGAGCCTGCCCGCGCGCCCGGTCCTCATCACCTTCGACGACGGTTACGAGGGGGTGCACCGGCACGCGCTGCCCGTGCTCGCCAAGCACGGCTTCGCGTCGACGCTCTTCGTCTCCACGAGCTGGCTCCGGGGCGAACACGACGAGGGCGGCGCCCTGGACACCATGCTCGACTGGGACCAGGTGCGCGAACTGGCGGCCGCGGGTACGGAGATCGGCGGTCACACCCACACCCATCCGCAGCTCGACCAGGTCGACGAGCGGCGCCTCTGGTACGAGACCCTGCGCTGCAGGGAGCTCGTCCGGGAGGAACTCGGCCGCGCGCCGATGTCGTTCGCCTACCCGTACGGCTACTCCGACCGCCGTGTACGGCGCACCGTCCGCGCGGCCGGCTACGCCCAGGCTCTCGCCGTCGGGAACGGGACGGCGCGACGCCGGCAGGGGCCGTACGCGCTGGAGCGGCTGACCGTACGGAGGTCCACCGGGATCGAGGAGTTCGAACGCCTCGTGGAGGGCCGGGCGCTCATCCGTACCTTCGCCGCCGACCGGGCGCTGACCAAGGGCTACGCGCTGGTGCGCCGGACCCGGGCAGCGCTCCGCTCGGCGGAACGGTACGGGCTCTGAGGATCCGGGGCCCCGGCGGGCCCCGGATCGTCCCGTTCAAAACACCGTGCACGGAATGCCCGGTTGCCGGATCATGGTCGCCATGTCTGCCACGCCATCCGAGGGTTCCGCGCCGTCCGGGCCCGCGCCGTCCGGCAGTCCCGCACCGTCCGAGCCGCATCGGGCGCTGCCCATCCGGCTCAACGTCGACGACAGCGACTCGCCGTCCGACGTCATCGACGCGCTCTTCCTCGGCCGGTTCGCCACGGGCGAGCAGCCGCACTCCCACAGCACGTCCCTGGACCGGGTGAAGCCCGCGGCGACGCTCCTTCCCGCCGGGGCGACGGTGGTGCGCGCGGCCAAGGACGACGACCGCGCCGCCGTGCTCGCCGAGGGCGAGGGCTGGACGCTGCTGATCTCCCGCTGGAGCCGCGGCGCGGACGTCACGGTCACCGCGACCGCGCCCGAGCTGGCGGAGAGGATCCTCAAGGAGGCGACGGACGGGGCGAAGGACGAGCCCGAGCCCCAGCCCGAGAACGTGACGATGGGCTTCTGGTACGTGTCGCCGCGGCGCGGCCCGCACCGCACGACCCGGCAGATCAGCGCGGGGACCTGGGAGGAGGTCCGGCCGAACTACACGGCGCCCGTGGCCGACGCGATGGACCGGCTGATGAAGGTCACCCCGGACGACATCGCGGGTCGGCTGCTGCTGCTCCACGGTCCGCCGGGCACCGGGAAGACCTCGGCGCTGCGCACCCTCGCCCGCTCCTGGCGGGACTGGTGCCAGGTGGACTGCGTCCTGGACCCGGAGCGGCTCTTCAACGACGTCGGCTATCTGATGGACATCGCGATCGGCGAGGACGAGGGCACCGCGAAGGGGCGGTGGCGGCTGCTGCTCCTGGAGGACTGCGACGAACTGATCCGCGGCGAGGCGAAGCACACGGCGGGGCAGGCACTGTCCCGGCTGCTGAACCTGACGGACGGGCTGCTCGGCCAGGGCCGGAACGTCCTGGTCGGCGTCACGACCAACGAGGACCTGGAACGGCTGCACCCGGCTGTGGTCCGCCCCGGCCGCTGCCTGGCGCGGATCGAGGTCGGCGGGCTGACCCGGAGCGAGGCGGTGGGGTGGCTGGGCCGCGAGGAGGGTGTGGGCCGCGAGGGCGCGACACTGGCGGAGCTGTACGCCCTGCGGCGCGGCACCTCGGCTCCCGGACTCCCGGAGCCCCGAACCCCGGACGCGGGACTGTACCTGTAGGGCGGGCCCCTGCTGCGGGACGGCCCCCTCCTGCGGGCGGCAGGGGCCGCCGCCGTACGCCCCGCCGGGCCGGCTCAGTTTTCGTAGGCCGCCCTCAGCGCGTCCGCCACGGCCGCCGACGCCGCCTCGTGGGTGAGGCCCAGGCGCCTCGCCTCCCCCGCGTATGTCGCCGCCGCGCCCGCCGCCAGGCGGGCCGCCGCGTCGCCCGCCGCCGCGACGAACGTGCCGTGCCGGCCCCGGGTCTCGATGACGCCGTCCGCCTCCAGCGACTTGTACGCCTTGGCGACCGTGTTCGCCGCGAGGCCCAGCTCCTCCGCCAGGCCGCGTACCGTCGGCAGCTTGTAGCCGACCGGTACCGCGCCGGAGCGGGCGCGCTCCGCGATCTGGGCGCGCAGTTGTTCGTACGGGGCGGTCGACGAGTCCGTGTCCACGGTGATTCGCAATGTCACGGCCCGATTCTCCCCCCGCCCCGGGGGAAAATGGGAGGCGGCCGCGCCACATCGGCACGTACCGTGCGGCACCATGACTGTGATCGTCCGTGATGTACTCCCGGAGGACGCCGAGCACTTCGCGCGCGTCCGGCGCGCCGCTCTCCCGTTCATGCTGACGAACGCCGCTCAGGTGGCTTTCGACTGGGCCCACGCCCATCCCGACGCGCACAGCCGGCCGCTGGTCGCCGAGATCGACGGCGAGATCGTCGGCACCGCCCAGCTCGGCATCGTTCACGACGCGCCGGAGGCCGGTGTCGGCTCGGTCAACGTCTACGTCCACCCGGAGAAGCGGAGGCTCGGCGCCGGCACGCTGCTCGTACGGGCATCCGAGGAGCACCTCGCGCGGTGCGGGGCGACCACGCTCTACAGCTGGGTGCTGGACGGTCCTGAGTTCCGCGGCTTCGCCGAGCGGCGTGGATACGCCGCCCGGCGTTCCGCGCACTTCCTCCGCCTCGACCTCGGCTCCGCCGAGCTGCCGCCGCTCGCGGAGCCGCCGGCCGGTGTCGAGCTGCGGAGTGCCGCCTCGTTCGCCGCCGATCCCCGTCCGCTGTTCGCCCTCGACGCGCTGACCACGGCCGACGAGCCGAGCGATGTCGGTGCCGAGCTGACGGACTACGAGCACTGGCTGGCGACCACCTGGAACCATCCGCTGTTCGACGCCGAGCTGACCACCGTCGCGGTCGTCGACGGCCGCCCCGCCGCGTTCAGCGCCGCCCAGACCGACGGCCGGGGAGGGTACAACTCCGGAATGACCGGCACCGCCCCGGGCTTCCGTGGACGCGGCCTCGCCAAGCTCGCCAAGAACCACTCCCTGCACCGGGCCAGGGCGGCCGGCTGTACGGAGGCGTTCACCGGGAACGACGCGGGCAACGGGCCGATGCTGGCGATCAACACATGGTTCGGATACGAGATCTGCGCGACGGAGGTACGTCATGCCCGCACGCTCGGTTGAGGTCGTGCTCGTGAAGGCGGGACGCACGAAGATCCGCTACCCCGCCGAGGTCGTCGCCGACGACGGCACCCTGCTGTCGGTCCGCGCCCCGTGGGCGGCCGAGGGGGTGCGGGACTTCGGCTTCGTACGGTTCGAGCCGGGTGATGTGTTCGTGGAGCACTACTGGCGCGACCGCTGGTACGCGGTCAAGGAGGTCCGCTCCGCGGAGGGGACGCTCAAGGGCTGGTACTGCGACGTCACCCGGCCCGCCGAGGTCGAGGGCGCGGAGGTCGTGGTCGAGGACCTGGACCTGGATCTGTGGGTGTCGGCGGACGGCAGCGAGGTGCTGCGGCTCGACGAGGACGAGTTCCAGGCGAGCGGCCTTGCCGCCTCCGACCCGGAGGCGGCGGCCCGCGCCGTCGACGCCCTCGACGAGCTCGAACTGCTCGGCCGCGAGGGGCTCGTCAGGCTGCTCGGCGTCAGCCGAGGATGACGTCCGACTCCTGCGCGGCGAGGAAGCCGGGCAGGGGCACGCCCAGCGGCCCCGAGGGCGTGAGCTGCATCAGGGTCGCCTGCACGCGGGCCGCGCCGGGCCGGTAGCCGGGCTCCTTCACGACGGCCGTGTTGGACCAGTCGCGCACCTGGCCGTCACAGACGGCGCGCGTTCCGCCGATACCGGCGGAACGGTCCGCCTGGACGAGTGTGCTGCTGACGAAGACCGGTCCCGCGCTGTCGTCGAGGCAGCGGTACGTGCCGGAGACGGTGACCGTGCCGTCGGCGGCGACCGTGCCGTACGCGTCGACGGAGAGGTCGTCGGCGGAGTCCGCGTGGGCGGTGCCGGCCGCGGCGGCGACCAGCAGCGAGCCCAGCGAGAGGGCGAGACGGATGCGCATGGGGGAGATCCCTTCCGGGGTGGGGTGTATCGCCCGCCAGGGATATCGGATCAAGCCTCGAAGTGGCTGAAAATCACCCTATCGGGGGCGAGTTGAGGCGCTCGCGGTAATGAATACGGTCGTACGGTCCGTCCGCTCGACGCGGTGGTGAGGGGCGGCTTCGGTCACGGCCTTCACCCGGGGGACGTCGGTGCTGGGCGCATGGGTCCCCCACGCCCGCAAGGGCGCGGGGGAAGGGTGTCCCGCGGGGGGCCTCTGTCATGCCGACACGCCACGACGGCGGACGATCACCTTCTTCAGCAGCGGCCAGGCCAGGAGGACGGCGATGACGGCGTACACGGTCACCGAGAAGGGCGTGTTCACGAGGCCCGCGAGCGAGCCGTCGCTGATCTGGAGGGCGCGGCGCAGCTGCTGTTCGGCGGCCGGGCCGAGGATGACGCCGATGACGGCGGGCAGCACGGGAAGTCCGTAGCGCCGCATGCCGAAGCCGATGAGGCCGATGATCAGCAGGATGACGAGGTCGAGCGCCTCGCCGCCGACCGCGTACGCGCCGACGGCGGCGAAGAAGAGGATGCCGGCGTAGAGGTAGGGGCGCGGGATGCGGAGCAGCCTGGCCCAGACGGGCGCGAGCGGCAGGTTGAGCGCGAGCAGCAGGACCATGCCGACGAAGAGCGAGGCGATCAGGCCCCAGACCAGGTCGGGTTCGCGTTCGAAGAGCAGCGGTCCCGGCTGGATGCCGTACTGCTGGAACGCGGCGAGCATGACGGCGGCGACGGCGGTCGTGGGCAGGCCCAGGGTCAGCATGGAGACGAGCGTCCCGGCCGCTGAGGCGGAGGCGGCGGACTCGGGTCCCGCGACGCCCTCGATGGCGCCCCGGCCGAACTGGTCCCTGTGCTTCGAGAACCGCTTCTCGGTGACGTACGAGAGGAAGGTCGGGATCTCGGCGCCGCCCGCCGGGATCGCGCCGAACGGGAAGCCGATGACCGGGCCCCGCAGCCAGGACTTCCAGGTGCGCCGCACGTCGTCCCTGCCGAGCCACGGCCGGCCGACCGGGATGGCCTCGCCCGCCGTACGGCGCAGATGTGCGGAGACCCAGAGCGCCTCGCCGATGGCGAAGAGGCCGACCGCGACGATCACGACGTCGATGCCGTCGGCGAGCTGGAGCGATCCGAAGGTGAGGCGCTGCTGTCCGGTCATCTGGTCGAGCCCGACCAGGCCGAGGGTGAGGCCGATGAGGAGCGAGGCGAGGCCGCGGATCCGGGAGGAGCCGAGGACGGAGGTCACTGCGATGAACGCGAGGACCATGATGGCGAAGTAGTCGGGCGCTCCGATGTCGACGGCGAGCGCGGCCACAGTGGGCGCGAGGGCGACGAGCAGGAGCGTTCCGATCATGCCGCCGGTGAAGTGGCCTATGGCGGCTGCCGCGAGCGCCTGAGCGCCGCGGCCGGCCTTGGCCATGGGGTTGCCCTCCATGGCGGCGACGACGGCCGCGCTCTCACCGGGGGTGTTGAGCAGGATCGAGGTGGTGGAGCCGCCGAACATCGCTCCGTAGTAGATGCCGGCGAACATGATGAAGGCGCCGGTCGGTTCGAGTCCGTACGTCACCGGGAGCAGCAGGGCGACGGCCATGGCGGGGCCGATGCCGGGCAGGACGCCGATGGCGGTCCCGAGGAGCACGCCGATGGCGGCCCACAGCAGGTTCGTCGGGGTGAGGGCGGTACCGAATCCGTCGATCAGGGAGTTCAGTGAGTCCACGGTCAGAGCACTCCCATCAGCGGGCCGCCGGGCAGCGGAACTCCGAGCAGGTTGTTGAAGACGACGTAGGTGAGGAGGGAGAGCCCGGCAGCGATCAGCGGGTCGCGGTGGAGGTGGCGGCTGCCGAGCGCGTAGGCGGCGCCCCAGAAGAGCAGGGCTCCGGAGACGGGAAAGCCGACGGGGCCGATGAGGACGGCGAAGGCGAGGAAGACGCCGGCGAGGAGCAGGACCGTGCGCCAGTCGGCGGGCTCGGAGAGGTCGACGTCCTCGCCGCCCTCGGACTCGCCGCGGCCGCCGCGCAGGACGTCGATGGCGAGGAGGACGGCGACGACGAGCAGGCCGGCGCCGACGACGACGGGGACGGTCTTCGGGCCGACGGGACCGCGCTGGGCGATGTCGACGGTCATGGTGAGGGCGTCGGTGAGGACGAGGACGCCGATGACGAAGAGGAGGGCGCCGACGCCGAGTTCGGAGTGCTCGCGCAGCCAGGAGGAGGCTCGTTTCCCCGTGGTCGCCGTCGTCACAGTCCCAGCTCCTTGAGTACCGACGCGACCTGCGCGTTCTGCTCGGTGAGGAAGGTGCCGAACTGCTCGCCGGGCAGGAAGGCGTCGTTCCAACCGTTCTTCCTCAGCGACTCGCGCCACTGGGGGGAGTCGTGCAGCTCGGCCGCCAGGCCGACGAGCTTGTCGCGCTCGGCGTCGGAGAGGCCGGGCGGGGCGACGATGCCGCGCCAGTTGATGAACTCGGTGTCGAGCCCGGCCTCGCGCAGGGTGGGGGCGTCCAGGCCGGGGACCCGCTCCGCGCCGGTGACGGCGAGGAGCCGCAGCTCGCCGGATTCGATCTGGTCGAGGTACTCGCCGACGCCGGAGACGCCGAAGGCGACCTTGTCGCCGAGGATGGAGGCGAGGAGCTCGCCGCCGCCGTCGAAGGGGACGTAGTTGACGCTCCTCGGGGCGATGCCCGCGGCCCTGGCCATCAGCATCGGGGCGAGGTGGTCGGGTCCGCCGGGCGCGGAACCACCGCCGACGGGCAGCTTGCCGGGGTCCTTCTTCCAGGCGGTGAGCAGGTCCTGGATGGTCTTGTACGGGGAGTTCTTGCCGACCACGACGATGTCCTGCTCCATGGTGAGCCGGGCGATCGGAGTGGTGTCGGCGAGGGTCTTCGGGGTCTTGTTGGTGTGGACGGCGCCGACGACGCCGAGGCCCATGGACATGGCGAGCTTGCCGTTGCCGTGCTCGCCGACGAGCCGGGTGAGGCCGACGGTGCCGCCGGCGCCGGGCAGGTTGAAGACCTCGATGCCGGTGGTGAGACCGGCGTCCTCGGCGTTCTTGGCCGCCGTGCGGGCGGTGATGTCGTATCCGCCGCCGGGTGTGTTGGGGACCATGAAACGCAGGCCCGGGATCCGGGTGCCCGTGTCGGAGCCGCTGCCGGTGGCGAGCAGGGGCGGCCCCACCGACACCAGCAGCGCGGCCCCGAGCAGGGCGAGGGGGGTGCGCAGACGCACGTGTGCCGCCTCTCGATAGGTGTGTGAAGTGGCCCACATGTTGCCCGCGCGTGAAGAACCTGTCTCTCTTCCGCAATCAACGGACGTTGTGGTCCTTGTGGTCGCGATTTAGCGTGTCGGCGTGACGAAGGTGCTGGTGGTGGACGACGACTTCATGGTCGCGAAGCTGCACAGCCGTTATGTGTCGGCCGTGGACGGTTTCTCCGTCGTCGGGGCCGCGCACAGCGGCGGTGAGGCGCTGCGCCTCGCCGACCGGCTGCGCCCGGATCTCGTCCTGCTCGACATCTACCTGCCCGACATGGACGGCGTCTCGGTCCTGCGCGAGCTGCGCGGGGCGGGTCTCGCGGTCGACGCCCTGTTCATCACGGCGGCGCGGGACGCGGGCATGATCCGCTCGGCGCTGCGCGCGGGGGCGCTGCACTATCTGATCAAGCCGTTCAACCAGTCGGCACTCCAGGAGCAGCTGCGGCACGTGGCCTCGCTGCGGAGCCGGCTGGACGGACTGGACGAGGCGCGCCAGGAGGACGTGGACCAGATCTTCGGCACCCGCCCGCCGGGCTCGCGCGAACTCCCGAAGGGCCTCGCCGCTCACACCGCGGAGCTGGTGGACGGCATCCTGCGGGCTCACCCGGAGGGCCTGTCGGCGACGGAGTGCGCGGAGGCGGGCTCCCTGTCCCGGGTCAGCGCGCGCCGCTACCTGGAGTACTTCGCGGAGACGGGCCGCGCGGACATCACCCTCCGCTACGGCGGAACGGGCCGCCCGGAACGCCGCTACCGCCGGCTGGGCTGACGGCGTCCACGGCGCTTGCCGAGCAGGCGTCCCTGCTCCGCCTGGAGCCGGGCGAAGCCGTCGCGGGCGTACTCGTGTATCGCCCCGGCCGGGAACACGACCACGGAGAGGTGGTCGGTGAAGTCGTCCCGCTCCCAGCGGGCGGCGGTGATCTCGAAGCCGGCGACATGCGCGTACAGGTCCAGGAGGACGGGCGGCATACCCGGCTCGTCCAGCAGATCCGCGTGGCGGACGACGACGTCGCGCATGGCGCGGATGTTGGGCAGGAAGACCGTGCCGGCCCAGAGCCGCCACGCGGTCAGCTCCCCCTCGGTGGGCGGCGTCGCGTCCCGGAAGGGCGACACGCCGCCGGGCCTGGCGTGCTGGGCCAGGAACTCCTCGAACATGCGCGAGTTCGTGCTGGTGAGTGCGTACAACGGACCGTAGAAGTCGGCGAGTTGCCGGTTGACCCGGGCGAGCCGCTCCTGCCGCTGGGCGAGTCGGAGCCCGTTGAGGTACGTGACGAGGTATCCGGCGAAGGCCAGGACGATGGTGAGGACCGCTGCACTCATGATCCGGATGCTAGTTCGACGACGACGGTCCGCGGTGCCGTGCCACGGTGCCGTGAAGGATCCGGGTCCGCATGATCGGATCGGTCCGGATCTGTCGGGCGGGGCCGGGGTGGGTCTTGCCAGGGTTGAAGTCGAAAGGAGGCCTTGTGATCTCGGCACTCAACCAGCTTGTCGATCTCGTCGAGGAGCACCTCGCGGAGGAGCCCGATGTCCAGGCGTTGGCGGAGGCGCTCGGCACGACCGAGTACCACCTGCGCCGGATGTTCTCGTCGTTGGCCGGTATGCCGCTGTCGGAGTACGTGCGGAGGCGGCGCATGACCGTCGCCGCCGCCGACGTCGTCCGGGGTGAGGGGGATCTGCTGAGCATCGCGGTCCGGCACGGTTACGGCTCGAGCGAAGCGTTCGGACGTGCGTTCCGGGCGGTCCACGGCGCCGGCCCCGGTGCCGTACGCCGCGACGGAGGCCCCTTGCGCACACAACCGCAGCTCAGGTTCCGCCTGACCGTCGAAGGGAGCGTCCCCATGGACACCCGCCTCGTCAACCGACCCGCTTTCCGGCTCATCGGGCACGCCACCCGGGTCCCGCTCGTCCATCAGGGCGTCAACCCGCACATCCAGGAGCACATCGCCGCACTGCCCCAGGAGGAACACCTGCGGCTCAAGGCACTCGGCGACACCGAACCAGGAGGCCTGCTGCAGATCAGCGACGAGCTCGACCCCGACGCGAGGGAGGGCAGCGAACTGACGTATCTCCACGGGGTCGCGGTGGGTTGGGACACGCCGGCCCCGGACGACCTCGACGCCATCGAGGTGCCGGACGGGATGTGGGCGGTCTTCCGTACCAGCGGACCGCATCCGCAGGCCCTGCAGACGACGTGGGCGGCGACCGCGACCGACTGGTTCCCTTCCAACCCGTGGCGCCTGCGACCGGGGCCCTCGATCGTCGCCACCCTCGGACGCGCGGACGACTTCACCACCGCGACCTGCGAGCTGTGGCTGCCCGTCGAACCGGCGTGACGCACGACCGGTCGTGTCCGAGCGCTTCGGACGGGCGGATTCCGCCG
>NZ_JBHUYJ010000040.1:0-45011 GCF_042668715.1 Streptomyces sp. NPDC057271 | reverse complement strand
CCGCTCCCCCCACAGCTATTGGGGGGTGTGGTTTTCTAGGGAAAGGGGGGAAAAAGAAAGTCGTTGGTGCCGGGTCTCTTGGGGGGGGCGTCCTCCGCCGTCCGAAGCGCTCGGACACAGCGGCGCCGGGTGCTTCCTGAGCCCCCTCTTACCTCTGCCTTAAAGGCGTCCTAAGGATCGCCGTCTCCCGCTCTCCACGGCCTTTTCCGAGGTTTCCGGCGGCTAGCTTGCTGAGCGTCCCCCCACGCCCCACCCCTCGTGAAGGAGCTGTCCCCCCATGACCTCTCACCGTTCCGCCGCCTCGGCCGTGACCGTCACCGCCGCGCTGGCCCTGTCGGGGCTCGTCGTCGGCCCGGCCTTCGCGCACGGGTCCATGACGGATCCCGTGAGCCGGGTGTCCGCCTGTTACGCGGAGGGGCCGGAGAGCCCGAAGTCGGCGGCGTGCAAGGCGGCCGTCGCGGCGAGCGGGACGCAGGCGTTCTACGACTGGAACGCGGTCAACATCGCCAACGCCGCCGGGAAGCACCGCGAGCTGATCCCGGACGGCAAGCTCTGCAGCGCCGGCAACGACAAGTACCGCGGTCTCGACCTGGCCCGTGCCGACTGGCCGGCCAGCGCCCTCGCCTCCGGGAAGCACACCTTCCGCTACAAGGGAACCGCCCCGCACCGGGGTTCCTTCGAGCTGTACGTGACGAAGGACGGCTACGACCCCTCGAAGCCGCTGAAGTGGTCGGACCTGGAGGAGAAGCCGTTCGCGACGGTGACCGACCCGCGGATGGAGAGCGGCGACTACGTCTTCGACGGCACGATCCCGAACAAGTCCGGCCGTCACCTGATCTACTCGATCTGGCAGCGCTCCGACTCCCCCGAGGCGTTCTACACCTGCTCGGACGTGGTGTTCGGGAAGGACAACGGCGGTACGACCGCGCCGACGGCGACCGCGCCGACCGACGAGGAGTTCGAGGCCGGGAAGGACGAGTCCTCCGTCGAGCACGGCGGTCACGGCGACGACAAGGCCGATACCGGGGCGAAGGAGACGGCCGCGGCGCCCGCGAGCTCCGCGCCGGCCGAGGCCACGGGGTCCGCGACCTCCGAGCCGGCCGCCTCGGAGACGGCCGCGCCCAACCAGCCCGCGGCCGCGGGTTCCGGATCGGGCGAGCGGCTCGCCGAGACCGGGGGCGACGCCACCACGCCGTACCTGGCGATGGGTGGCGCCGCCGTCCTGGCGATCGGCGCGGCCGTCCTCTTCGGGGCGTCGCGCCGCCGCGCCGGTCGTCGCTAGCCGATCACGGACAGGCAGGTGGTCCGGGTCGCGTGGGCCGGGTCGAGGGCGTTCTCGACCTCGTGGAACGTGATCCGGTCCAGCGTCCCGATCGCCACGTGCTCCGAGAGGTCGAGCGCGCACTTGTCCTGGATGACGACGTTGGTGACGTTCGGACCGTCGAGGAATCCCGACCGGTACGGGGTGACGACCTCGTCGTACTTGGTCGCGATGACGGTGTAGGTGACGCCCGGGACCGTGTCCCCGCCCGCGTTGAGCTTGGTGATGAACGGGGAGCCGGCGATCTGGTCGGCCAGGCCCGGGGTGTTCTGGGTGACGAAGTCCTCGACACCGGGGAAGTACGGCAGGAGCTTGGTGAGGCCGAGGAGGGTCGTGCCGTGGTTGTCGGGAGCGATCCCGACGAGCGCGTTGACCTTCTCGGCCCCGCCGAGGAACTTCAGGTAGTACCGCGGCATCATGCCGCCCTGCGAGTGGCCGACGAGATCGGCCTCGGCGGCGCCGGTCGCCGCGAGGACCTTGTCGACGTAGGCGTCGAGCTGTTCGGCCGACTTGTCGATGGGGCCGAGGCCGTGGAAGAAGGGCACGTTCGGCAGCTGGCCGTAGTCGAGCGAGTAGACGCAGTAGCCTCGGTTGACGAGGTACGGCGCGAGGCCCAGCCAGTTGTCGATGGAGTTCCCGAACGTGCCGTGGACCAGCACGACCGGGCGCGGGTGGGCGGCCGAGGGCTTGCAGGAGAAGTCGTTCCAGCCCCTGCTGGACGTGGTGGAGGCCTGGGCCGAGGCGGCGGTGGGGGCGAGGGTCGCGGCGGCGGTCAGCAGCAGGACCGAGAGGGCTCTGAGTGCGTGTTTCCAGGGCAGCATCGTGCGATCTCCTTGCGGCTCAAGGGAAATCTGTGACGAACGATGGCAGTAAGCCCTGCGGCCCGGACCACAAGTGGGGATGCTCTGCTTCCAGCCAAGCTACGCACGGGTAGCCTCTGCTGGGAAGTTACGCGTCGGTAAAAAGTGACTTCTCGTCAATACGGAGTATGCGTACGCCGGAAGCACGGTCCCGGCGTACGGACGCGAGCGACGGTCCGGGCGCGGTCCCGGCGTACGGGCCGGGCGTCAGGCTGCGAGCGAGCCCGGCACGATCGCCCGGGGCCCGAACTTCGCCCGCGCCCGGTCCGCCACCGCCTCGAGCCGTCGCGCCTTCTCGTCCGCCGGGTCGAAGGTCAGCTGCCGCGCGGCCCCCTCCGCGGGCGTGAGCCCTTCCGCGCGCAGCGCGACCCCCCGCACCCGGGCCCGCTGGAGCCCGAAGGAGCCGTGGATCGTGTACACGAGGGCGGCCAGCGCCGCCGAGTGCGCGGTCGGTTCGGGCAGTGTGCGCGTACGGGTGGTGGTGGACCGGTCCGCGTACCGCACGGTCACCGTCAGGGAGCGGCACACCTGCCGCTCCGAGCGCATCCGGGCACCCAGCTCCTCGGTGAGCGAGAGAAGCGCCCTGCGCTGGGCCGTCGGGTCCAGCTCGTCGTACGGGAAGGATCGTTCGGCCGCGAGCGACCGGGAGGCCGCGTTCGGTACGACCGCGGACCTGTCGGTCCCCCGGGCCCGCTCGGCGAGTTCACGTCCGGCCTTCGCGCCGACGAGACGCTGGAGCACGGCGAGCGGCGCGTCCGCGACCCGCCCGACGGAGTCGAGTCCGTACGAGCAGAGGGTACGGGCGGTGGTGCGGCCGACCCCGTCGAGCGCGGCGACCGGGCGGTCCCGCAGGAAGACGGCCGGATCCTCGACGACCCGGGTGGCACCGGGGCGCGCCTCGCGGGCCGCCATCCGGGCCAGCATCGGGTTCGGTCCGACCCCGATGACGCAGTCCACGCCGTACAGGGCGAGCGCTCTGACCCGTACCACCGAGGCGAGTTCCGTCGGGGTCCAGCCGAAGTAGCGCAGCGCGCCGCGGACGTCGGCGAGCAGGGTGTCGGGCGGACACGCCTCGACGACCGGGGTGAACTCGCCGACCAGCCCGACCAGCCGGGGAAGCATCGCCTCCCCCTGGGTTTCGAGCCGGAACCGTATACAGAGGATCATCCCGCGCTCCCCGGACTCTGGTGCCACAGCTTCCTTCCGCTGGGAACCCCTTCGCCGGCCGGTTTCAGGTCCGCCCAGGGGTTCATCTCGTATCCGGTCTCCATCGTGATCCGGCGTCGGTTGCCGGTCCCGCCCGTGCGTTCGCCGGTCTCACCGGCGCGTTCGGGCCGTTCGGACTGTTCCGGCCGTTCGGGCCGTTCCGGCCGTTCGGCGAGCCGCCCCGCCACCGCCTCCAGACCGCCGGAGGCGCGCACCTCCACCAGTTCGGCGAGGTTCCAGGCCGCGGAACCGACCACGCTGAGGCTGCGTGGGCCGCGCCGCTGCACCACGCCCCGGACGAGCAGCAACCAGGAGTGGAAGACGGTGTGGGCGCAGGCCTCGTGGGAGTCGTCGAAGAAGGCGAGGTCGACCAGGCCGGTGCCGTCGTCGAGCGTGGAGAAGATGACCCGCTTGCCGGAGCGGATCGGCGGGGTCTGGGTGGCCGCCTTGGCGCCCGCGACCAGGACCGTCTCTCCGTGCCGGGCCTCGCGCAGCCGCTTGGCGGAGACCACGCCGAGTTCGCGCAGGAAGGCGTGGTGGTCGGCCATGAGGTGGCGCGAGGCGTCCATGCCGAGGACCCCGAGTTCGGCGCTGAGCCGCTCCGACTCGTCGAGATCGGGCAGGCCGATGGGCGCGGTCTTCCGGCCCTGGGCGAGCGGGAGTTGACCGCCGTAGGAGGCGGCTCCGCGCTGGGTGCGGTGGAGTTCGGTCACATGCAGCAGCAGATCGCGACGGTTGGCGCCGAAGGCGTCCAACGCGCCGACCTGGGCGAGCCGTTCGGCCACCGGTTTGCGGGGACGGGCCCGCTCCCAGAAGTCGAGCAGCGAGGCGTAGGGCTGTCCGGCCTCGATCCGGGCACTCTCGGCCTCGCTGATGCCGTGGACGTCCGCGAGGGCGAGCCGCAGCCCCCACCGCTCCGGCACACCGGACACCAGTTCGATTCGATGGGCGGCCGCGGACCGGTTCACGTCCAGCGGCAGCACCGGCACCCCGCGCCGCCGGGCGTCCGCGAGCAGCAGCCGCTTCGGGTACATCCCCGGGTCGTGGGTGAGCAGCCCCGCGTAGAACGCCGCCGGATGGTGCGCCTTGAGCCAGGCCGACTGGTACGTGGGTACGGCGAAGGCGACGGCGTGCGCCTTGCAGAAGCCGTACGAGCCGAAGGCCTCCACGATCTCCCAGGTGCGGGCGACGACCTCGGGGCCGTACCCGCGCTCCTCCGCCCGTTGCGCGAACCAGGCCTTGATCCGGCCCTGCGACTCGGGGTGGGAGAGCCCGCGCCTCGCCTGGTCCGCCTCGCCCCGGCCGCAGCCGGTCATGATCCGTACGATCTCGATGATCTGCTCGTGGAAGACGACGACGCCGTACGTCTCCTTCAGCGCGTCCTCCAGATCCGGGTGCGGGTAGCGGACGGGCGCCCGGCCGTGGCGGGCCTCGATGAACGGACGGACCATGTCGGCGGCGACCGGTCCCGGCCGGAAGAGCGAGATGTCGACGACGAGGTCGTGGAAGGTGCTGGGCTGGAGCCGGCCGACCAGATCACGCTGGCCGGGCGACTCGATCTGGAAGCAGCCGAGGGTCTCGGTGGACTGGATGAGCCGGTACGTCGCGGGGTCGGCGGGCGGGAGCGCGTCGATGTCCGGCCGGGTGCCGGTGGCCCGCTCCACCTCGGCGACGGCGTGCGCCATGGCGGACTGCATCCGCACCCCGAGGACGTCGAGCTTGAGCAGCCCGAGGTCCTCCACGTCCTCCTTGTCGAACTGGGACATGGGGATGGGGGCACCTCCCGTGCCCTCAAGGCTGTGGGGGACCTCGCCGCTGGTGGGCACGACGGGGGTACGGGTGAGCAGCGAGGCGTCCGAGAGCAGGACCCCGCACGGGTGCATGGCGATCCCGCGGGGCAGGCCGTCAAGGGCCTCGACCAGCTCCCAGAGCCTTCCGAACCGCTCCTCCTCCTGGGCCAGTTCGCGCAGCTCGGGCAGTTCGTCGAGGGCGGCACGGGCGTCCCGGGCGCGGATGTGCGGGAACGCCTTGGCGATCCGGTCGATCTCGGCCGGGTCCATGGACAGGGCGGCGCCGACGTCCCGTACGGCATGGCGGACCCGGTAGGTCTCGGACATGGAGACGGCGGCGACCCGCTCGGTGCCGAAACGGTCGATGATCGCGCGGTAGACCTCCAGGCGGCGGGCGGACTCCACGTCGATGTCGATGTCGGGCAGCGCGGTGCGGTTCTTGGAGAGGAAGCGCTCCATGAGCAGGCCGTGCTCGACGGGGTCGGCGTGGGCGATGCCGAGGAGGTGGTTGACGAGGGAGCCGGCGCCGGAGCCCCGGGCGGCGACCCGGATCCCCATCCTCTTCACGTCGTCGACGACCTGAGCGACCGTCAGGAAGTAGGTGGCGAAGTGGTGATGGGCGATGATGTCGAGCTCGCGGTGCATCCGGTCCCAGTAGTCGCGGCGCCGTTCGTACCCGTGCAGCACCATGCCCGCGGCGGCCCGGGAGGCCAGCACGCGCTGGGCGGTGCGGCGTTCGGCACCGACGAGGGACGGCTCGGGGAAGTGGGCGGAGCCCATGCCGAGGTCGTCCTGGGGGTCGACCAGGCAGTCGGCGGCGACCGCCTGGGTCTGGTCGAGCAGCCGGTACGCGGTGTCCCGGCGGAAGCCCGCGGCCTCGACGATCCGCTCGGCGGTGGCCAGCATGTCGTTGCCGCCCTTGAGCCAGGCCTCGCCGCTGTCGAGCTCCTTGCGGGGGTCGACGGGGACGAGGCGGCGGGCGGAGTCGAGGACGTCGGCGACAGGGCCCAGGCCGGGGTCGGCGTAGCGGACGGCGTTGGCGAGGACGGGGCGGACGCCCTGCTCGGCGGCGAAGCCGACGGTACGGGCGGCGAGCCGCAGCGAGCCGGGGCCGGTGCCGGCACGGCCGTGATGGACGGCCTCCAGACGGAGTGCGTCGCCGTACCGCTCACGCCAGGGCACGAGGAGCCGGGCGGCCCGGTCGGGGCGCCCGGCGGCGAGCGCCTGCCCGACGTCGGAGGCGGGCCCGAGCAGGACGACGAGGTCGTCGCCGTGGTTGTCGTCCCAGGCCAGCAGGGGCCCGCCGGTCTCGCGGGCGTGCGCGGCGCTGACCATCCGGCAGATCGCGGCCCAACCGGCACGGGAACGGGCGAGGAGGACGGCCCGTGAGGCGGACTCGTCGACGAAGGCCCCACCCCGCACGGGCACGCGCCGCGCGGACACCTCACCCCGCCCGGGCCACCCGCCACTCACTCCACCCCCGGCCAGAGCACCCCCACCCGGGACCGCACCCCCGCGGGAGCCACCCCCACGGGACGGGCCGCCGGACGCGGCACCGGAGCCGAGGGCAGGCCGGGACGCGGCACCGGAACCGGGCACAGGCCGGGACGCGGGCCCGACCGCAGGTCCGGGCACCGGCCCGACCACAGACCCGACCGCAGCACCGGACCCGACCACCGGCCCGGAGCCGAGCGCAGGCCCGGAGCCGAGGGCAGGCCGGGACGCGGCACCGGAACCGGGCACAGGCCGGGACGCGGGCCCGACCGCAGGTCCGGGCACCGGCCCGACCCCAGACCCGACCGCAGCACCGGAACCGACCGCCGGCCCATGCGTGGCACCGGAGCCGGACGCAGACCCGGATACCGACCCGACCGCGGGCCCAGGCGCGGCACCAGAGCCGACCGCAGATCCGGACGCGGTGCCGGCCGGGACGGAGCCGTCGGCGGGCAGGGGTGCCCCGGCCGGGGGCGCGGGTGAGTGGGCGGCCACCGCGCCCGGAGCGCCAGGGCCCTCGGCGCCCGTACCGCACGGCCCCGCACCGCACGGCCCCGCACCGGGGAGACCCGTATCGGTGGCGACGGACGGGGCGGAGCCCGGCACGGCACCCGGCAGGGAGGACCCGGCCGGGTGAACGGCGGCGGACGCGTCCGGCTCCGTCCCGGCCCCAGGCGCACCCGTACCGGCCACCGACGCCCCCCGCCCGAAACCGTTCACGGCGTACACGCGCCGACCCGCGCCGCCGGCCCCCGTCTCGGGCGGGGCGATCGACAGGTCCACACCGAACAGCGGACGCACACCCGCCGCCTCGCAGGCCTTCGCGAAGCGGATCACGCCCGCGACCGTGTCGCGGTCCGTGAGGGCGAGCGCGTCCATACCCCGCTCCGCCGCCCGCTCCGCCAGCCGCTCAGGGTGCGACGCGCCGTACCGCAGGGAGAAGCCCGATGCGGTGTGCAGATGCGTGAACCCCGGCATGCAGACCTCCCGCATCAATTCGCACGTACGTTCCCACCCCCCTCTTCCTCACCATAGACCATTTCGAACGTCCGTACGATACGCCGCGCACCTCATCCGTTCAGCCCCGTCCCACCTGCACAAACACCCCTCTCCCCCGAGCGTGGGGGCATGAGCTTCGTCGATGAACTGAAGAGTGCCGTCACCCCCCGAACCGCCCTGCTCGTCGTCGGTGTCTTCGCCCTCCAGCTCCTGTTCATCGCCTCGTACGTCGGGGCGCTCCACGACCCGAAGCCGAAGGACGTCCCCTTCGGCGTGGTCGCGCCCCCACAGGTCTCCGCCCAGCTCGTGGGGCAGCTGGAGAAGCTCCCCGGCGAACCGCTCGACCCCCGGACCGTCACGGACGAGGCCGAGGCCCGGGACCAGATCCTGAACCGGGAGATCGACGGCGCCCTCCTGGTGAACCCGGCCAGGAACACCGACACCCTGCTCGTCGCCTCCGGCGGCGGCACCGTGCTCGCCTCCGCCCTGGAGTCGCTCTTCACCCGGGTCGAGGGGCTCAACCAGCGCACCGTCCGAACCGTCGACGTCGCCCCCGCCTCCCCGGAGGACTTCGACGGCCTCTCCGCCTTCTACCTCGTCGTCGGCTGGTGCGTCGGCGGCTACATCTGCGCCGCGGTCCTCGCCATCAGCGCGGGCGCACGGCCCGCGAACCTCGAACGCGCCCTCATCCGGCTCGGGGCCCTCGCGCTCTACGCCATCCTCGGCGGCCTGGGCGGCGCGGTCATCGTCGGCCCGATCCTGGGCGCCCTGCCGGGCAGCGTCGCGGCCCTTTGGGGCCTGGGCGCCCTCGTCGTCTTCGCGGTCGGCGCCGCCACGCTCGCCCTGCAGTCGCTCTTCGGCATCGTCGGCGTCGGTCTCGCGATCCTGCTGATCGTGGTCGCGGGCAACCCGAGCGCCGGAGGCGCCTTCCCGCTGCCGATGCTGCCACCGTTCTGGAAGGCCATCGGCCCCGCCCTGCCCCCGGGCGCAGGCACCTGGGTGGCGCGCTCGATCGCGTACTTCAAGGGCAACGACGTCACCGTCTCGCTCCTGGTGCTCTCCGCCTGGGCGGTCGTCGGCACCGCGATCACCCTGGTGATGTCCTCGCTGAAGCGCAGGCCCGGGACCGAGCCGACCCCCGAGGACCTCGGTGCCGCGGGCGGCGCCGCCGCCCTCTGAGCCCTGTGTCAGCGCGTACAACGGCCCTAGGCTGTCCGGCCATGGGGAAGCATGTGCGCACCGACGACGGCCGCCTGCTGCTGGCCGAGGAATGGGGGAACCCCTCGGGGACTCCCGTACTGCTCCTGCACGGCACACCCGGCAGCCGGCTCGGCACCGCGCTGCCCGATCTCGCCGACCGCCATCCCGACATCCGGTTCTTCGCCTACGACCGTCCGGGGTACGGGGGTTCGGACCGGCTCCCCGGACGGCGGGTCGCCGACGCGGCCCGGGACGCGGCGGCCGTCGCGGACGCGCTGGGGGTGGGGCGGTTCGCCGTGGTCGGGCGGTCCGGCGGCGGGCCGCACGCGCTCGCCTGCGCGGCGCTGCTGCCCGACCGGGTCCGGGCCGCCGCGGCGCTGGTGAGCATCGCGCCCCCGGACGCGGCGGGGCTCGACTGGTTCGCCGGCATGACCCCGTTCAACGTGCGCGAGTACGGCCTGGCGACCGAGTCGCCCGAGTTGCTCGACGCGGACCTCGCCGCCCGTGCCGCGGACATCCGGCGGGACCCCGAGCACCTCGTCGAGGATCTGCGGGCCGAGCTCTCCGACCACGACCTGCCGATCGTCTCCGATCCCGCCGTACGCGCCACGCTTCTGCGCACCTACCGCGAGGCCCTCGGCGCCTCGCACCACGGCTGGACCGACGACTGTCTCGCCTTCACCCGCCCCTGGGGTTTCGACGTCTCCGCCGTCGTCGTCCCCGCCCTCCTCTGGCACGGACTCGACGACGCCTTCTCCCCGCCCGCCCACACCCGCTGGCTGGCCGGACGGATCCCCGGAGCCACGCTCGCCCTGGAGCCGGACGCGGGTCACTTCGCCGCCCAGTACGCGCTGCCGGCCGTGCTCGAGTGGATCCGGGCTCAAGAAGGCGGCGGCAGATAGCCGGCGGAACGGGCGCCCTTGAGGCAGCTCATGATCCGCTCATGGCTGTCGCCGACCGTGTCCACGACCCGCACGCGCATATGAAGGGCGTCGACCTCGTCGACGAAGCGGCGGGAGAACGCGCCCATCAGAACGGTCTCGTACGTCCCGGTGCCCACCAGAGGGAACGTCCCGAAGGTGGGGATCTGGAAGTCCTCGCCCGCGACGAGACCGGCCGCCGTCAGCGTCGCCACCGCCCCCGGAACGTCCGTCCACGGGGTCGAGACAGGGTCGGTCTCCCCCGCGAGCACGACTCTGCACTCGTACTTCTCGATCACCGCCGTGTACTGGCCGCCGTTGTAGACGCCGGTCCGCCACTCGGCGGCGTTCCCCCGCAGCGTGCCCGTCGTCCAGTCGCTCCGCCAGCCCAGGTAGGGCCGTACGGTACGGGCGTACTGCGCCCGCGCGAGAACGGCGGCCGCCGCGACCGCGAGGAGGCTGCCCAGCGGCTCCATGTCCAGGAGCTGCAGCCGCCACGGCCAGTCGGTCCTGGCCTCCTCCGTCATGTTGGCGCGGACGATCTCCCAGCCCAGGACGGCGGTGAGCAGGCAGAGCAGCACGATCGGGGCCGTGTAGAGCAGGCGGCTGCGCCGGACCCTGCGCTGGGCGTCGCCGGGTATCGGCCCACCGGGCTGGACGGTCACTTGCTCTCCCCCACCACGAGTCCCTGCGTCTGGCCCCGGCCGTGCCACGGCCGGGGCCAGACGCCCGATGGGATCATGGTGCTACGGAGAACGGGCCTCCGCCTAGGCCGTTTCGGTCTAGAACACGTTGACGCCGTACGCGTTCAGCGCCTCGGTGACCGGCTGGAAGAAGGTCGTGCCGCCCGAGGAGCAGTTGCCGCTGCCGCCTGAGGTGAGGCCGATGGCGCGGCTGCCGGAGTAGAGCGGGCCGCCGGAGTCGCCGGGCTCGGCGCAGACGTTGGTGCGGATCATGCCGTAGACGACGTCTCCGCCGCCGTAGTTGACGGTGGCGTTGAGGCCGGTCACGGAGCCTCTGTGGGTGCCGGTGGTGGATCCCCGACGGGTCACGGACATGCCGATCGTGGCGTTGGCGGCGCTGGTGATGTCCACGCCGCCGACCGTGCCGGGCTTGGAGATGCTGTTGTTGGTGTACCGGACGATGCCGTAGTCGTTGGTCGGGAAGCTGGAGCCCGCGGTGGAGCCGAGGACGGTCGTGCGGCCGGAGTTGGCGTACCAGGTGCCCGCGCCGTCGGTGCAGTGCCCGGCGGTCAGGAAGTAGTAGTTGCCCGCGCTGTCACGGACGTTGAAGCCCAGGGAGCAGCGCCAGCTGGAGGCGTAGACGGCGTCGCCGCCGGAGATCAGCTTGTTGAACTTCCCCGGGGTCCGCTCGATACGGATCGCCCCGGCGTTGGCGCCGGCCTGGCGCTTGATCTCGGCTATCTCGGCCTTCGACACGGTGGAGTCGGCGGTGACGACAAGGGTGTTGGTGGCCTGGTCGACGTGCCAGGCCGTGCCGGCCACGTCGGCGGTCAGCACGGCGTCGCCCGCGGCGGAGAGCTGCGACGCGCTGAAGGTCTGGGCGGTGTCGGCGCTCGCGGTGGGGATGGCGACGGTGGCCGCGGCGGCGAGACCGGTGGCGACGGCGAGCAGACGGATGGATCTCGTGGGGGTGGTGCGCTTGGTCCTCACTTCTCGTTCCTCCAGAGGGGAATCGGGGGCCCGCCGTGGGGGGCGGACCCGTGAGGCGCGGCCAGGGGCCGGCGCTGTGGGGGAGTCTCGGGCCGCCCGGCCGGGCGCCGCAAGGGCGCCTTTCGGCCGTGCGGCCCTCAACTACCTTGCCGAGAAGCAGAGTTGATGGTTGGTCAGTAGAGACTGACGCGGTACTTGGCGAGGGCCTCGGGCACCGGCTGGTAGAAGGTCGTGCCGCCGCTCGAGCAGTTGCCGCTGCCGCCCGAGGTGAGGCCGAGGGCCTTGGTGCCGTCGTAGAGCGCGCCGCCGGAGTCTCCCGGCTCGGCGCAGACGTTGGTCTGGATCATGCCGCGCACCGTGCCGCCGCCCGAGTAGCGGACGGTGGCGTTGAGGCCGGTGACCGTGCCGCTCCGCGTGCCGGTCGTGGAGCCGGAGCGCTTGACGGACTCGCCGACGTAGGCGTCGGCGGCGGTGTAGCCGCCGGGGTGGGCGAGTGAGGCGTTGTCGTAGCGGACCAGGGCGTAGTCGTTGCCGGGGAAGCTGGACCCGGTGGTGGGGCCGATCAGCGTGGACTGGGCGGAGTTGGCGTACCAGGTCTTGACGACGTCGCCGCAGTGACCGGCGGTGAGGAAGTAGTACGTGTTGCCACTGCGCACGTTGAAGCCGAGCGAGCAGCGGTAGCCGTTGCCGTAGATGGCGTCGCCCGGTCCGAGCAGCGGCTTGAAGACGCCGGGCGTGCGCCGCACCGTGAGGGCTCCCGCGTCGGTGCCCGCGGTCCGGCGGATGGTGGCGATCTCGGCGTCGGAGACGGTGGAGTCGGCGGTGACGACGACCCGGCCGGCGGCCCGGTCGACGTACCAGGCCGTACCGCCGATGTCGGCCTTGAGTACGGCGGCGTCCGCGCGGGCGAGCTGGGCGGCTCCCGCGGGGCCGGGGGCGGGGGCCGCGTGGGCGCCGGGCAGGGCGAGTGCGATGACGGCCGCCAGTCCGGCCGTGACGGCGAGCACTCTGGTGGGCTTGATTCT
The DNA here is from genome assembly GCF_042668715.1 of Streptomyces sp. NPDC057271. Taxonomy (NCBI): domain Bacteria; kingdom Bacillati; phylum Actinomycetota; class Actinomycetes; order Kitasatosporales; family Streptomycetaceae; genus Streptomyces; species Streptomyces sp. NPDC057271. The sequence goes on along the minus strand of NZ_JBHUYJ010000040.1, from coordinate 32,523 downwards.
CACTGGTCTCCTCACTGACTCTCCTCGTGGGAAAAGCGGAGGGGCCTGGTGGTGCGGGCCCATGCGCGGTGAGCGGGATGATGTGTCCCTGACACGCACGGCTGAGATGGTGGCCCACGGTGCCCGCGCGCACAAGACCGCGGACCGAACGGCGCCCGCCGCCGGTGCGGCCGCGGGCGCACCCGCGTGCCCCGTCGAGCGGAGGAAGAGCCCGGGTCAGGCCTCGACGAGCCGCCGCTCCCCGACCGGCACTCCGGTGTCGAGGGTGTTCCCCGGGGGCGGGAAGGGGCAGATGAAGTGGTCCGCGAAGGCGCAGGGCGGCAGCAGCGCGCGGTTGAAGTCGACCGTCACCGAGCCGTCCGCGGCGGGCGCGGGCGGACGCAGGAAGCGGAATCGGTAGCCGGCACGGCCGCTGGTGGCGTCGGCGAAGACCGCCCACAGCGTGCCGTCGTCCTCCACCGCGACCTGGAGCGTGTGCTCGACGCCACGGAGTTCGAAGGAGAGCTCACCGGCGAGGCCGAGTCCCCGCTCCTTCCCGTCGGCGTTCTCGACCCGGACGTTGCGCGACTCCTCGTACGCCCGGAAGGTGCCGGGCACCACCCAGCGCTCGTCGTACGGCGTGGCCTCGATGCCCCGGAAGGCGCGGCGCGCCGCCGACTCGGGATCGAAGTCCCGTACCGCCCAGAGGCCTTCGCGGCGCAGGACGACGAGCCGCCGCCCGGCGGACTCCGCCCGGGACTCGTGGATCGGGGCGTGGTCGGCGGTCAGCCGGACGCTGCCGATCAGAGGCTTGCCGTCGACGGTGACCGCGTCCTCGGCGCCGGCCGTGAGGACCACCTCGTCGCCGTCGTCCAGCCACCGCCCGGGAACGGCCGGAATCCGACCCTCCGGGTAGTCGGAGAGCCAGTACGTGCCGGTGAGGGAGAGCGGCCCGTACGACGAGGAGACCGCCGCCGTGCGCTGCTCGTGCCAGTGCTGCCAGTCCTGCTGGGGATCCGTGCTCATGGCGTTCAACCCTTCCATACGGGCTCGGGAAGCCCGGACGCGACGCTCGCAGGGGCCACGCGAAGGCCGGGAGTCGGGGCGTCCACAGGTCGCGCAGGAGCGCCGGCGCGGTCGCGTCGCCCTGCCGAGGGAGAGGCCGCTGGGTGGTGATGGTGGACGACGGCGCCGGGGCGGCAGGGCGGCGAGGGCCCTCTCGTACACCCCGCGCAGACACCCGCCGTGGACCCAGCGGCCGACGACGACCTGCCCGTCGCCGCCGGGCCACTCGTGCACGGTGAGCCCGGGAGGTCCGGGCCCGCCCTCTCCACCGCCCGTCGGTGAACAACGTGACGTACTAGAAAGCGGAACCAGGCCCACGGGACTCAGCAGCCGCAGTCACAGCCGTCGCAGCAGCCGCCGTCGCCTTCCCCGTCCCCGCAGTTGCAGCAGCTGCAGCAATCGCCGCAGCCGCTGCAGTCGCAGTTGCCGCACGAGCCCTCGCGGCGTTCCCGGCTCCACGGGTCCTCGTACGTGCCGCAGCACAGCTGGCACGTACACGCCAGGCCCATCCAGACCGCACACCCGGCTATCAGGCCGCGACGCCGGTTCGGCGGCCCGGGCGGCAGCGGGCCTCCGGGACCGCCGGGGCCACCTGGCCCCGGCGCGTACGGGTTGCCCGGCACGGGGCCGGGGGCGTACGGCCCCGGCTGGTACGGCCCCGGCTGGTGCGCTCCCCCGGGAGCGCCCGCCCCGTGCGCACAGCTCGTCGCGCCGAACGCCCGGTCCACCGAGACGCGCAGCTCGTGGGCGAGCAGCGCGTGCACCAGCCGGCCGTTCACGAACTCCGCGTCCCGCAGGGCGAGGCGGATCCCGTGGAGCGCGTCGTCCGCGAGCCGGCGGGCCTCGGTGAGCGAGGTGCCGGTCGCGGTGAGCGGGTTCCACGCGCCGGACACGGCGTCCGCATCCCGGTCCTCCACGGCGTCCAGCAGATGCGCGAGCCGGCCGAAGAGCCGGCCCGCCTCGGCGAGCGGCCCGACGTTCTCGGGCCGGCCCGCGAGCACGGCGGTGTGCGCGAAGGCCGCGGCCGTCGCCCTCTCGGTCGGTTCGGTGACGGCGAGAAGCGGTGTACCGGGCCCGGCGAGGGTCTCGACCCCGGCCTGCCGGTCCACTGCGTCCACCAGGACGGCCGTGTCGAAGCCGATCGCCCGCCCGGTCCGCGCGCCCGCCCGGTCCCAGGACCTGGCGACCCGGCGGGCCGCAGCGGCGACCGGCCGGCGCGCCAACAGCCCGTCCCGGTCGGCGACGTGGTCCCGCACCTTCGCAGAGGCGAGGACCAGCGACACGGCCGCCGCGAGCCGTGCGCCCTCGCCCATCGCGACCGGCGCGGTCCTCATCTGGCGCAGCGGGCAGGGACCGGCGGTCCGGCGCCCGCCGTCGACCAGCCCCGTCTGAGCCTCCGTCAGAACCGAGACGATGAGGCCGTCGTAGTTGGTGACCACCCGGGCGAACTGCCCGTGGTCGGCCCGAAGTGCCAGACAGAGGCCGCAGAGATGGGCCATCCACTCGGTCCTGAGGCCCTCGGTGAGGCGATGGGTACAGGGCCTGACCATTCCGAACAAGAGACTCCCCCGTGAGTCACGCGCGCATGCCGCTGCAGCGGTCTGCAGTGGTGTGGCGGCATCGTATCGACCGAGCCCGTTCACCCGGACGCTCCGAGCGTCACCCTTCTGGCCCGACTTTCATATTTTAGTTCCACGACCCCTGTGGAACCTCCGTCAGGCCCCGTATACCGCAAGATTCCTGACGATTCGCCAGAAAAACGACCTCACGTTCTGCACCAGTACCGTCACGAAACACGCGCGCGCCGACTATCCACTTGGCGCGCGATCCGCATCATGGACGACGATAGGGACATGCGGAACCACAAGTGACCGCGCTGAAAGGAGGCGACCATGGGATCGGTGCGCAAGGCGAGTGCATGGCTGGGCCTCGTCGAGGACAACGACGAGCGTTACTACGACGACGAGTACGCCGAGACTGCCGAGAGCGGCGACGCCTGGGTGACGGACCCTCGGGTCCGGGTGGCGTCCGACACGGCGCAGGAGCAGGGCCGCCGGATCGCGACCGTCTCCCCGGACGGGTTCCGGGACGCCCGGGGCATCGGCGAGCTCTTCCGGGACGGCGTCCCGGTGATCGTGAACCTCACGGCCATGGAGCCCTCCGACGCCAAGCGCGTGGTCGACTTCGCCGCCGGTCTCGCCTTCGGCCTGCGCGGTTCGATCGAGCGGGTGGCGACGCGGGTCTTCCTGCTGACCCCCGCCGACACGCAGATCATCAGCGGAGACCCCGCGGGGCGTACGCAGGACGGTTTCTTCAACCAGAGCTGAGCCGGGAGACCCTCCCGGCGGCAGCACTGGGGGAGCTCACCGGCCCCCGTCCGACCGGCGGGTCACGACCGGCGGGCGCCCTGCCCGGCATGCCCCGGAGCCGAGCAGACCGATTCCACGGGCTCACGGGCGGCGGCCGGTTCCACGGACTCACGGGCGGCGGCCGGTTCCACGGACTCACGGGCGGCGGCCGGTTCCACAGGCTCACGGGTGGCCGGCACCCGCACCTCCGCGGGAGCCTCGGCCACCAGGTCCTCCGGATCGACCATGCACTCCATCACGCGCGGCAGCCGCATGGCCATCAGCGCGCCGAGCAGCAGCAGCGCCGCGCTGACGAAGAGCGTGACGTGAAGCCCGTCCACGAAGGCCTGCCGCGCCGCGTGGTACAGCGCGGGGCCGGCCGTGCCGCCGAGCTGGTCGGCGACCTTGTAGGCCTCGCCGAGCGAGTTCGCGGCGGCCTCGCTCGCGGCTGCCGGGACACCGGGGACGGCGGCCAGGCCGGGCGCGTACGCCGCGTTCATCACGCTGCCGAGCAGTGCGATGCCCATGCCGGCACCGAGTTGGTACGAGGTCTCGCCGATGGCCGCCGCACCGCCCGCGCTCTCCGGCGGGGCCTCGCTGAGCATCGACTCGTATGCCGAGAAGAGGGTGGTCTGGAGCCCGAAGCCGAGCAGGACGAAGCCGCAGGTGAGCAGCAGCGGCCGGTCGTTCTGGCCCATCAGGACGAGCAGCAGCACGGCGGCGGCGGTGAGGACGAAGCCCCAGCCGACCATCCGGCGCGGGCCGATCCGGCGCAGGGTGTACGAGCCGGTGGCACCGGCCGCCATGGCGGCGAAGGTGAGCGGCAGGAGCCGCAGCCCGGTCTCCAGGGGGCTGAGCCCGAGAACGAGCTGGAGGTACTGGACCGCGATCAGCTCCAGGCCGACCAGGGCCAGCATGGCGAGCACGATGCAGCCGACGGAGGTGGTGAAGGCGGCGCGCGAGAAGAGCCGCATGTCGATCAGCGGATGCGCCCGGCGCCGCTGTCGGCGTACGAAGAGGATCAGCAGCGCCGCGCCGAGGAGCAGCGGTGCGGCGGTCGCCGGATCGAGGAGGTTCTCGCCCGTGCCGATCCGCTTCACCCCGAGGACCACGCCGAGCACGCCGGCCGCGGCCATCAGCGCGCCGAGGACGTCCCAGGGGCCGTCGCCGCGCCCCTTGGACTCGGGCAGCAGCCAGCGGCCGAGCGGCAGGATGAGCGCCATCAGCGGGATGTTGATCAGGAAGACCGAGCCCCACCAGTAGTGCTCGACCAGGAAGCCGCCGAGCACCGGTCCGGTGGCGGCGCCGATCGCGGCGACCGCCGTCCAGATGCCGATGGCGGTGGCCCGCTCACGCCGGTCGGGGAAGACCGCCCGGAGGATCGAGAGCGTGGCGGGCATGATCATCGCGCCGCCGACGCCGAGGAGGGCGCGTGCGCCGATCAGGACACCCGGGGCGGTGGCGAGGGCGGCGACCGCGGAGGCGACGCCGAACAGCCCGTAACCGAGGAGCAGCACTCTGCGCCGGCCGATCCGGTCGCCCAGCGTGCCGAAGAGGATCAGCAGCGAGGCGCAGATCAGCGGGTAGGCGTCGACGATCCAGAGCAGCTCGGTGGAGCTGGGGCGCAGGTCCTCCGTGAGGGAGGGGACGGCGACGTGGAGAACGGTGGCGTCCAGTGCGACCAGCAGCAGACTGACGCAGAGGACGACGAGGACGACCCAGCGGTTGGCGCCGCCGCCGGCGGCGCGGAGTCGCGCTCCGGCCGTGATCGTCCGCTGCATGTACGTACCTCCCAGTGAAACTCTCGCGCTCGGCGGGCACCGGCCGGGGTTCGGGTTCCCGGGGCGGCCCGGCATCGACGGGCGAGTGAGCCGTCAGCGTACGCGAGTTCAAGGCCCGAGCGCGTGGTGCAGCTCTCACCCCGGCGGGCCGCCGGGTGTGGCGTACGCCACTCCGCCCGCCCCGCGCCCCTCCTCGAATTCCGGCCGCACAACCGTTTGACGCATTTCCCCGAAGCGCAAACAGGCTTCCGGAAAGTCACCCTCCGGCAATAGGGCGGAAGGTCATCGGATTCTCCGACAGACGCCAGGGATAAACTCCGCCCTGAGACCTACTCCACATCACATCGTCATCACGAAGACACCGGATCGACCAAGGTCGACACTCACTCCCTGTAACGTCGATTGGGTGCGTACCGACATCTTTGCCCGGCTGGACCGGGAGCCGGAACCGCCGAAGATAGAGGTCCCGCGGATGACCCGCACGCGTCTCGCCCTCTTCGGCGGGACGCTGGCGTTCTATCTCGCCATCGTCGTGGCCGTGCTGCTCTCGACGTGGCTGGTGACCCTCGACTGGAAGATCATGCTCTTCCGGCCCTATCAACAGTGGCCGGACCTGCACGCCTTCCTCGACTACTACGTCGTCCTCGGCCAGCGCGGTCCCACCGCGGTGATGGTGGCGGCCTGGCTGGGCTGGCGCTCCTGGCGCCAGCACACCCTGCGACCGCTGCTCACCCTCGGCGCCGCGCTCCTCCTGCTCAACGTCACGGTCGGCGCGGTCAAGCTCGGCCTCGGCCGCCTCGGTCCCCACTACGCGACGCAGATCGGCTCTGCCGAGCTCTTCGCCGGCGGCGATATATTTCCGTCCGGCCACACTGCCAACGCGGTCGTGACCTGGGGAATCCTGGCGTATCTGGCGACCACCCCGCGGGCCCGGCGCTACCTGTCGGCCCTCTCGGCCGTGGTCGCGCTCGGCGTCGGCCTGACCACCGTCTACATCGGTACGCACTGGCTGAGCGACGTGCTGCTCGGCTGGGCGGCGGGGCTGCTCATCCTGCTGGCACTTCCCTGGTGCGAGCCGCTGATCAGCCGCGTGGAGGCCATGGTCCTCAGCGCGCGCGACCGGCTGCGCGAGCAGCTTCGGGCCCGCCGCAGGCTGGTCCCGTCGCTGCCCGTCGCGACCGGTGGGCCCCGACCGGCGATGTATCCGCCGCGTCCCACCGCGGTCGAGGAGCCGGTCCGGGAGATCATCGGCGCCCGCAGCGGGCGGGCCGCCGCCACGCGGGGCGACGGCCGGCTCACCCCGCCGCTCACCGCCCCGCGTCCGCACGCGGCGCACGCCGGACACGGAGGGCACGCAGGGCACACCGGGCACGCCCCGCGCTCGGAGCGGACGCCGGTCACCCCGGCCGGCAGCCGCCGACCGCCGCACTCACGACCGCTCACGGGCGGCTGAGCGCACGACCGCACGACGAAGGGCCCCGGCCGTAGCCGGGGCCCTTCCTCATGGCGGTGTGCGAGTCCGCGCCTAACCGAGCCAGCAGCGCGTGACGGAACCGTCCGTCACCTCGAAGTTGATCCGGCCCTCCAGGTACTCCATCGTGATGATCGAGCCCGGAGGCAGCGAGCGGACCACGTCCCAGCCGTGGTCGCGGGCGAGCAGTTCGGCGTGCTCCTGGTCGAGCCCCACATAGTCTTCGGGCGGTACGGGGAACCTCGGCTTCGGTGTCATGTGCCTCACGTTAGTCCCTTACCGGTCACGCTTGTGTCACAGCTTCTCGACATATGTTTGACACGAGCCCCGTCACCCGAAAGGGCAGTCTCCAGTCGATTCCCTGGTAATTCAAGGACCGTTCGGACAGTTCGTCAGAGGGGTTCCGGAATTCCGTCCCGCGCCCTGGTCAGGGAAATTCGGGGGACGGACGACGACCTCACGGCATTCACGATTTCCCCGCATGACGCGCACACGCTCGGCCGACCGGAGCAGCGCGCCCGGCCGCCTCCCGTGTCCCCGCCCCCGGGGCGCGCATCATGTCCGGACGATTCGGAACCGGAGGCATCGATGGGCATCGACACCGCGGACGCGGCCGTCGAATCACCTCGGGAACGGCATGGGCGGGTCCTGATCGACTGGCTCACCACGACCGACCACAAGAAGATCGGCCACCTCTACCTGGTCACGTCGTTCCTCTTCTTCCTGGCCGCCGGGGTGATGGCGATGCTGATGCGGGCCGAGCTGGCCCGCCCCGGAACCCAGCTGCTCGACAACCAGCAGTTCAATCAGGCGTTCACGCTGCACGGCACGATCATGCTGCTGCTCTTCGCGACGCCGACCTTCGCCGGCTTCGCCAACGAGCTGGTGCCGCTCCAGATCGGCGCCCCCGACGTCGCCTTCCCGCGGCTGAACATGTTCTCGTACTGGCTGTTCCTCTTCGGCGGCCTGATGGTGCTCGGCTCGCTGCTCGTGCCGACCGGGCCCGCCGACTTCGGCTGGACCGCCTACGCCCCGCTCAACAGCCTGGAGCGCTCCCCCGGGATCGGCCCCGATCTGTGGATCATGGGGCTCGCGCTCTCCGGCTTCGGCACGATCCTCACCTCGGTGAACTTCCTGGCGACGATCGTCGGGATGCGGGCGCCCGGGATGACGATGTTCCGGATGCCGATCTTCACCTGGAACATCCTCTTCACCACGATCCTGGTCCTGATGGCCTTCCCGGTCCTGGCCGCGGCTCTGCTCGTCCTTGAGTCGGACCGGCGGTTCGGCTCGCTGGTCTTCCAGCCGGAGAACGGCGGGGCGCTGCTGTGGCAGCACCTCTTCTGGTTCTTCGGCCACCCCGAGGTCTACATCATCGCGCTGCCGTTCTTCGGCATCATCAGCGAGATCATCCCGGTCTTCGCCCGCAAGCCGATCTTCGGCTACACGACCCTGATCGCCGCCACCATGGCGATCACCGGGCTCTCGGTGGTGGTGTGGGCGCACCACATGTTCGCCACCGGGGCGGTCCTGCTGCCCTTCTTCTCGCTGCTGTCGTTCCTGATCGCCGTGCCGACCGGGGTGAAGTTCTTCAACTGGACCGGCACCATGCTCAAGGGTTCGCTCTCGTTCGAGACGCCGATGCTCTGGTCGATCGGTTTTCTGGTGTCGTTCCTCTTCGGCGGGCTGACCGGCGTCATCCTCGCCTCGCCGCCGATGGACTTCGCGGTCACCGACTCGTACTTCGTCGTCGCCCATTTCCATTACACGGTCTTCGGCACGGTCGTCTTCGCGACGTTCGCCGGTTTCACCTTCTGGTGGCCCAAGTTCACCGGCAGGCTGCTCGACGAGCGTCTGGGCAAGATCCATTTCTGGACGCTCTTCGTCGGTTTCCACCTGACGTTCCTGGTGCAGCACTGGCTCGGCGCGGAAGGGATGCCGCGGCGGTACGCCGACTATCTGGAGGCCGACGGGTTCACCGCGCTCAACACGGTCTCGTCCATCGGCGCGTTCCTGCTCGGCGCCTCCACTCTGCCGTTCCTGTACAACGTCTGGCGCACCGCCAGATACGCGCCGAAGGTCGAGGTGGACGACCCGTGGGGGTACGGCCGCTCCCTGGAGTGGGCGACGTCCTGCCCGCCACCCCGCCACAACTTCGACGCCGTCCCGAGGATCCGCTCCGAGTCCCCGGCCTTCGATCTGCACCATCCGGACTTCGTGGCCTACGAGCGGATGCGGCTCACCGCTCCGAGCGCTCCACGGCGCGAGAAAGCCGGTCCCTCAGAACCCTGACCCGGTCGTCGAGCTCCCTCGGGGCGACGACCTCGAACTCCAGCCCCAGCATCAGGACGTGGACGACCATTCCCTGCAGGCTGACCGCCCCCGCGCGCAGCAGACAGGCGCCGTCGCCGTCCGGCTCCAGGACGCCGTCCATCGGGCCGACGACCTTGGCGGCCTCGGCGAGCGGCACATGCAGCCGGATCGTCGCCTCGGCCGCGTAGGCCGCTCCCGAGACGCCCTTCGCGACATAGGCGGCCAGATCCTCGGAGGGCGGCTCGCGGGGCGGGAAGCGGGGGCCGTGGGGCGGCTTCGGATGGATCCGGTCGACCCGGAACGTACGCCAGTCGGCACGGTCCACGTCCCAGGCGACCAGGTACCAGCGCCGTTCGGTGCACACCAACCGGTGCGGTTCGACCGTGCGGCGGGTCGCGGTGCCGCCGTGGTCCCGGTACTCGAAGCGGAGCCGTTCGCTGTCCCGGCAGGCGTTCGCGAGCTCGGTCAGGACCGCCGGGTCGACCCGGGTGGCCGGGGTGCGAAGCATCGGCACGGTGAAGGCGTTGAGGGTGCTCACCCGGCGCCGCAGCCGGCCGGGCAGGACCTGTTCCAGCTTGGCCAGGGCGCTTACGGAGGCCTCACCGATGCCCTCGACGCCCTGCCCGGCGGCGGTGCGCAGCCCGACGGCGACGGCGACGGCCTCGTCGTCGTCGAGCAGCAGCGGCGGCAGTTCGGCGCCGGCGCCGAGCTGGTACCCGCCGCCCGTGCCGGGGCTGGCGTTGACCGGGTAACCGAGCTCGCGCAGCCGGTCGACGTCCCGCCGTACGGTCCGGGTGGTGACGCCGAGCCGTTCCGCGAGGTCGGTGCCGGACCACTCACGATGGGCCTGCAGCAGCGAGAGCAGGCGGAGCAGTCGTGCGGAGGTCTCCAACATGGGTCCGAGTCTGCCAGCCGTCGCGGACAGCCACTGTCCTCGACGGGTTCAGCGGAAGCGGCGGACGAGGACTCCGATCCGGCGCTTGAGCTCGTACCCGGCGTCGACCACGGTGCCGACCGCGCGATGGCGGGTCTCGCGGAACGCGCCATGGGTGCGGCCACTCGCGCCCCGGGCGGCCAGCTCGGTCCAGATCTCCTCGTGGCGGGCCGCGATGCGGACCGGGTCGAAGCGCTCCGAGGCGGTGAGGGCGGCCCGCGCGGTCTTGGCGCGCAGTTCGTCGTCCTCCACGAGTTCGAGCAGGGCACGGGCCACCGCGGAGACGTCGTCGACGGGCACGAGACGGCCGTCGACCCCGTCCTCGATGATCTCGCGGGGGCCGTACGGGCAGTCGGTGGAGACGACCGGCAGACCGCACCGCATCGCCTCGACGATCGTCATGCCGAACGACTCGCGCCGTGAGGTGACGGCGGCGATCGAGCCCTTGGCCCACTCCGGCTCCATCGGGTTGGCCGTGCCCATGAGGAAGACGTGCTCACCGAGCCCGAGTTTCTCGATCTGCCGGGCAAGCGCCTGCTTCACATTGCCGAAGTGGTCGCCGGTGCCGTAGATCCGCAGCTTCCAGTCCGGATGGGCGGCGGCCACCTCGGCGAAGGCGGCGACCAGCACGTCGTACCGCTTGACCGGTGTGAGCCGCCCCGCCGCGACGACGACCTTCGAGGCGGGGTCGGCGGGCGGGACGCTCGGCGCGGGCACGCTGTTGGGCACCGCGTCGATCCGTACGCCGGGCAGGCGCAGCCGGGTGCGGTACGAGCGGGCGTCGGCCTCGGTGACCGTGGTGACGGCGTCGAGGACCGCGTACCGGTGGGCGATCTCCCGGCGCAGCCGGTAGGTGTGGCCGTCCAGGATCAGGTGCTCCTGGCCGACGAGGACCGGGCCGCGGCGGGTCTGCCGCGCGAGGTGGACGTTGAGGCCGGGGCGGGTCGAGACCACCACGTCGGCCTCGACCGATGCCAGATGGGCACCGATCCGGGCGTCGGTCAGCGCGCTGTACTGCTTCCACCGGCCGTCGCCGCGCGGAAAGACCCGGGCGGGCCGGGAGATGTCCGGGTGTGCGCCGTCGTATTCGGCGCTGTCCTTGCGCAGGTCCACGAGGTGACGCAGGGTCACACCGGCGGGGATGCTCAGGATGGGCGCGTTCCGGTGCCGGAAGACGGAGACGATCTCGACCTCGTGCCGCTCGGCGAGGGCTTGGGCCAGGGTGAACGTCGTCCGGATGGTTCCGCCGATGTGGTAGGCGTTGTGGAGCAAGAACGAAATACGCATCGAACTGGTGATTCCCCCGGATCAATGTGGTGCGGTCGCCGGCGACTCTACGCGCCGGCCACGCCCGGTTCACGTCCGTCGGGCTCAGGGCCGGTAGGCGAGTTGGGGGACGACGGCGCAGTTCCCGTTCATGTCGCCCTGGCTGACCCATCCCCGTCCGTCCTGCCAACGGGCCACGGAGAGACAGGTGTCACGGCTCTTCGGCGGCTCTGCGAGCTTCTCGAACCGGACGGGCAGCAGCAGGCCGCGGGCCGTGTACGGTTCCGGCCGGTTGACGAACTCCTCGACGCAGGCGCGGGTGAGCCGGTCCCCGCAGGACAGCGCCGCGTCCGTGAACCACATGGCGGCGGCCCAGCCCTCCAACTGCCATTGGGAGAGCGGCCGGTCGCCCATCGCCGTGCGGAACTCCCGTACCGCCGCGTGCCCGGTGTCCTCGTAGTTGCGGCTGGAGCCGGTGACGAAGAGCGAGGCCCGGCAGCCGGGCGTCGCGGCGTAGTCGCGGGGCACGGTCGAGGACCAGTTCTGCACGTTGGTCACCTTGGCGGTGACCTTCACGCCCAGCGCCTCCATCGCCTCGCAGAGCCGGACGTTGCCATGGGTGTCCATGGCGTCGAAGACGAGGTCGGCGCCCTGGGCCCGCAGATCGGCCGCGACGGCGCGGAAGTTGGGCAGGGCGAAGTCGACCTGCTCCTCGACGACCCGGTACCCTTCGGCCCGCAGTCCGTCGGCGATCAGCCGGGCGTACGCGGTCGAGGCCGCCTGGTTGTAGGCGACGACCGCGGCGGTACGGGCACCGTGTTCGCGCTTGAACCAGCGGTAGACCTCGGTCCCGCCGTACAGGACCCCGTCCCAGCCGGGCGCCTCGCCGGTGCGCGGGGCGAGGCTGCCGTAGATCCCGTACAGATGCGGATAGGTCTCGTACGCCGGGGTGAGCGGCTGGCCCCCGATGTCGGGGACGCCGGCCTCGGCGACCAGCGGGGCGCCCGCGTAGTCGAGCGCGGTGGTGGCGACGAGTGCGAACACCTTCCGTTCGTCGATCAGCCGGTGCACGCACTCGTTGTTGCCGACGCCGCTGCCGCCGTCGTCGCAGGTGACGACCTCGACCCGGCGCCCGTCGACTCCCCCGCGGGCGTTGAGGGCGTCGAACCAGGCCAGGGCGCCGTCGCGCGGGCCTGAGAACGCGTCACCGCCGACGGGGCTTGTGGCGCTGGTGATGATGCCGATCCGGAGCGGCTCACCGCCGGAGGGGACAGTGGCGGTGGGCCGCGTCTCGAAGGCACGCTCCGGGATCCGGCTGCCGCACGCCGCGGTCAGGCCGAGCAGCGCGGCGAGGAGCAGCGTGCCTGCCGTCTCAGCAACCCGGAACCGTCGCACCGCTGAGCTGCGCCAGGCCGCAGAGGGTCTTCACGGACACCTTCCAGGTGTCGTCCTGGAAGACGGAGGTGCCCTGGGCGTCGGGCACGGCCGGGGCACCGGAGACCAGCAGGTCGTAGGTCACTTCGGCGTCGTTCGCCGAGGTGAACTCGATCGTCTCGACCTTCGCCGTGGCCGCCGCGGCGGCCTGGTTGGTGAGGAGCGCCTCAAGGGCCGGCCGCATCTGCTCGCCGTTCTCCAGCAGCTCGGCGCGCTCGGCCGCCGGGGTGTCGGGGTCGAAGAACTCGGTCCAGTTCTTGGTGATCTCCGCCCGGGCGGCTTCCGGGTCGGCGGGTTCGGTCGCGGCCGTCGCGGTCGCGGTGGAGTCCGCGTCCCCGCTGTCGTCGTCCCCGCAGGCCACGAGCACCGGCCCGAGCACGAGGACCGAGGCGGCCGCCAGGGCCGCGATACGAGAGCGTGGGCGTCCCACGCGTCGCTTGAGAACCATCTGGCTCACCACCGGGTGTCCGTCGGGGCCGGGCGCCCTGATGATTCCAGGGTGAGCCGATTACGGTCATAGTGCAAGGAACAAGAACATCAAGGGCGAGTCGCTCGGGGGGCGAGGCGAGGAGGTCCCGTGCCGACATCCCGGGTACTGCTGTGGGCCGGCCTCGCCGCGGCCGCCGGCGGCGCGGTGCTCTGCGTCCTGGGGTGGTACGGGATCTCCGGCGAGCGGTTCGCCGAACGGCAACTGCCCTTCCTCGCCTCGTGCACGGTGCCGGGGGCGGCGCTGATCGTGGCCGGGGCGGTGCTGGTCGGTGCGGCCGGCCGAGTGCCGGTGCGCAGGGCCGCCCCGTCCGCCGAGGCCGCCGAGGACATCGCCCCGCCGTCGTCCGACGAGCCACCGGTCCGGGTGCCGGGCGGGACCCTCGCCCACCGGCCCGACTGCCCGCTCGTGGCGGGCCGGGCGGACGCCGAACCGGCCGGGGACGCGCGGCTCGACCCGTGTCCGGTGTGTGAGCCGTGGCCTCGCTGACGTACGACCTCACGCTCGCCGGACTCGCGGTCGGCAGCGCCGCCGCGCTCACCGGCATCGGACTGATCGTCACGTACCGCGCGACCGGCGTGCTCAACCTGGCCCATGGGGCGATCGCCATGGTCTGCGCGTACGTGCTGCGGCAGCTGGTGGTCGAGTGGGGCTGGCCGCTGTCCCTCGGCGCTCTGGTGACGCTGCTCGTGGTCGCGCCCGGAATCGGTCTGGCCCTCGACCGGGCGGTGTTCCGGCCGCTGGCGCTCCTCGGCTCCAACCCGGCGCAGACCCTGGTGGCCTCCATCGGTGTCTTCGTGCTCCTGGTGGGCGGTGCGGCGCTGGTGTGGGGCACCGGCGCGCGGGCGGACGCGCCGGTGCTGCTCGGCGACGACCCGTGGACGCAGCTCGCGGCGGTCGTGCTGCTGGCCGTCGCCGTGGGAGCGGTGACCCGGTGGACCAGGTTCGGGCGCGAGCTGCGGGCGGTGGTGGACAACCGGCCGCTGGCGATGCTGGGCGGGATCGACGCGGACCGGGTCTCGGCGGCTGGATGGGCGTTCGGCGCGTTCACGGCGGGTCTGACGGGGGTGCTGCTCGCCCCGTACGTACGGCTCGACCCGTACGGGATGCCGCTTCTCGTCGTCGAGGTGATCGCGGTCGCGGTGGTGGCCCGGATGCGAAGCCTGCCGGTCGCGATCGTGACGGCCCTCGCGCTGGGCGTGGCGCAGGCCCAGCTGACCCGCCTCCACCCGGAGGGGTGGGCGGGGCCGCTGGTGCAGGCGGTGGGGGCGAACCTGTTCGTGCTCGCGCTGCTTGTGGCCGCGCTGGTCCTGCCGGGGGTCGGCGGGCGCGGCCAGGACGCGCTGCCGCCACCGGCCGTCGCTCCCCGGACCCCGCCGGGCGTCTGGTTCACGGTCGGGGCGCTGTTCCTGCTCCCCGTGGGCTTCGCGGGCACGGATCTGCACACGGCGATCCAGGTCCCCGCGCTCGCGATCGTGCTCCTCTCGCTGGTGGTGGTGACAGGCCGGGGCGGGCAGATCGCGCTCGGCCAGGCGGCGTACGCGGGCCTGGGGGCGCTCTTCACGGCGCTGCTCGCGGCGAGCGGTCTGCCGGAGCTGCTCGCGCTCGCGCTCGCGGTGCTGATCGTGGCCCCGCTGGGCCTGGTGACCGGGTGGCCGGCGATCCGGCGCCACGGCCTTGCCCTGGCGCTCGCGACGCTGGCGGTCGGGGTGGCCGTGAGCCGGTTCGTCTTCGCGCAGCCGTACGCGACGGCCGGCCTGGAGCTCGGGCGCCCGGCGGGCTTCGCCGACGACCGTCGCTACTACGCCCTGGAGCTGGTGGTCCTGGCCTGCTGCCTCCTCCTTGTCGCGGCCCTGCGCCGGGGCCGCACGGGCCGGGCGCTCGCCGCCCTGCGCGACCACGAGGGCGGCGCGGAGGCGACCGGGGTGCGGGTGGGCCTGCTGAAGATCCTGGCCTTCGTCCTGGGCGCGGCGCTGGCGGCCCTGGGCGGCGGCCTGCTGGGCATGGGCCTGCGCGCCTTCGACCCGGAGGCGTACGACCCGGTCCGCGGGCTCCTCTGGTTCGCCGCGATCGTCGTCCTGGGCGCCGACAGCCTCCTCTCCCCGCTGGCCGCGGCGGCCCTGCTGGTCGGTCTGGACGCGGGCACGAGGGGCGGCGTGGCGGCGACCGCGATCGGCGTCCTGGCGGCCCTGACGGGCCGGATCCCGCCCCTGACGTCCTGGCTGCCCACACGTCGGACACGGGCCCCCGCCGAGGGCGCGGCCGCGCCCCATGGCGCTCCCCCGGCCTCCCCGCCCAGGGGTACGACCGGTGCGGAGGACAGAAGCGCGCCGGGCGGCGCCACGGCACCTGCGAGCGGCGGGATCGTCGCGGCCGGCAGGGCCCGGCCGCACCGCCGCCGGCCCGCGCCCGGCCCCGCTCCCGTCCCCCGCCCGACGTCGGCGCCCCGGCTCCGCGCCCACCACCTCACCCTCACCTATCCCGGCGGTCTCACCGCCCTCACCGACGTCACCCTCGCCCTCACCCCGGGCCGGGTCACCGCCCTCGTGGGCCCCAACGGTGCGGGCAAGAGCACCCTCTTCGACTGCCTCGCCGGCACCCTCCGCCCCACCCGCGGCCGCGTCACCCTCGACGGCGCCGACATCACCCCGCGCCCCGCCCACACCCGCACCCGGCTGGGCGTCGCCCGTTCCTTCCAGCAGCTCGCGGTCTTCCCGTCCCTCACGGTCGAGGACAACGTCCGCCTCGGCGCCGAACAGGGCCACCGCCGCTCCCCCGCACAGATCGAACAGGCCCTCCGCCTCCTCGGTCTCGCCGGATCCGTCCGCCACCACCCCGCCGCCGACCTCCCGACCGGCACCCTCCGCCGTGTCGAGCTGGCCCGCGCCCTCGCCGGCGGCCCGCACACCCTGCTCCTGGACGAACCCTCCGCCGGCCTGGACACCGAGGAGACCGACGCCCTCGCCCGGATCCTCGCCGCCCTCGCCGCCGACGGCCTCACCGTCCTCCTCGTCGAGCACGACCCGGACCTCGTCGCCGGCATCGCCCACACCGTGCACACCATGGAAGGAGGCCGGATCGTGTCATGAGCGTCGAGATCGCCCTGCGCGCCGCCCGCGTCCGCTACGGCCCCCTGGAGGCCCTGCACGGCCTCGACCTGCCCGTCCCGGCCGCGACCGTCACCGTTCTCGTCGGCCGCAACGGCTCCGGCCGCACCAGCGCCCTGCGCGCCCTCGCCGGCACCGTGCCCCTCGCCTCCGGCCGGGTCCTGTGGCGCGGCGCCGACGTGACCCGCCTCCACGCCCACGCCCGTGCGCGGCGTGGACTGTGCCTCGTACCGGATCTGCGGGCGGTGTACGCAACGCTCACCGTCGCCGAGAACCTGGACCTGGCCCCCGGGGACCGGGAGCGGGCTCTGGCGGCGTACCCCGAGCTGCTCGCCCTGCTCGCGCGCCCCGCCGGCACGCTCTCCGGCGGCGAGCGCCGGATGCTCGCGCTCTCCCGGGCCCTGGTGACCCCCGCCCGTGTGGTGCTGGTCGACGAACCGTCGCTCGGCATGTCCCCCGCGGTGTCCACGCGTACGTACCGGATGCTCGCCGCCCTCGCCCGGCCGGGCGGCGCCGCCGTCGTGCTCGCCGAGCAGCGGCCCCCGCCCGGGCTGCCGCCCGGCACGCTGCTGCACGAACTGCGCCGCGGCTCCCTCGCGTTCAGCGGGGAGGCCGCCGAGTTCACCGCAGGACGGTGAGCGGTGCGATCCGCAGCATCGTTCCGACGAGGAGCCTGTTCGGGTCCGCCCCGACGATGCTCCGGTTCGCCTTGTACAGCGCCTGCCAGCCGCCCACGATCCCGAACCGACGGGCGATCGAGCTGAGGGTGTCGCCCGGCTGGACCACGTGCGCCCGCCCGCTCAGCCCGTACCGCTTGGAGCAGACCGGCCAGGCCGCCCACCCCTGGGTGCGCAGGACCTGCTCCGCGATCGTGATCTGCTGCTGACGGGTCGCCAGGTCGGCCCGCTTCGCGTACCGCAGTCCGCCGTGCTCCTCCCAGGTCGGCTGCCAGAACTGGAGCCCGCCGTAGTAGCCGTTGCCGGTGTTGATGTGCCAGCGGCCGCCGCTCTCGCACTCGGCGACGCAGCCCCACGGCCACTGGTCCTTGGCGCAGGCGTACGCGGGGACCCCGGCGGGGGCGGGGACGCGGGCGGCGGACAGGTGCGAGACCTGTGCCTGGGCCGGCGCGGGGACGAGGGCCATCAGCGCCGCGGCGGACGCACCGGCCGCCCACAATCTGATCTTCGACATCGCGGCAGGCTAGGCAGTGGAGAGGCCCGCAGGTCCCGTGCCGCGCGGGAGGGCGGGCATCACCCACCCGGTCGGAGTCACACAAGTTGCCGCACCCGGACGCGTGACCCCGGCCGAGCCTTCCCCGTTGAACTCGGCATGAGACGAGCCGGGAACCGCCCGGCGTCGCACGCACCGAGTCCAGGGAGTCCCCCGTGCCGCGCATGCTCGACGTCAGCGAGGACGTACGCGCCGAGATCGGCGACGAAGAAGCCGACCGGCTGCTGGCCGGCGACAACGCCCCGGGCAGCTACGACTGCACCTCCTGCCGCACGCCGGGCGACTCCGAGCAGGAGCGCACGAGCACGGTGCTGTTCGTCGGCGAGGAGACCGCTGTCCTGGCGTTCGCCCACGCCAGCTGCATCCCGTCCCAGGTGGTGAAGGTCGCCGAGGAGCAGCTCCAGGGCGCCGTCCGCTCCATCGCGGCCACCGACGCGGCGGACGAGCTGAGCGCCGCCCACCCCGAGCAGGCGGTCCTGGGGGTCACCAGCGGGCTCGTCCTGATCGAGGGCGAGCTGCACCCGGCCCTGGTCGTCGAACCGACCGCGCCGGTCGCCCGCCCGGGCACGGACGGGCTGAGCGACGAGTTCCTGCCGCTCCTGATCGAGCAGGGCTTCCAGCCGATCGCCGACGTGAACCAGAAGCCGGGCACCCTCCCCGGCTGGTCCGTGCTCGTGGCCATGGGCCAGCTGCACTCCGTGCTCCAGCCGGGTACGGGCGGCACCGGCCAGGCCGCCTGGTGGCAGGCGCACCAGCCGCTCCAGGTCACCGAGGGCTGGCGCGCGGCGGCCAACAAGTCGCACACGGTCCTGGTCTTCGCCGCCCCCGTCGGTTCGATCGGCCAGCAGCCGCGCGAGGACCTGCTGCGGGACGCCCTGGAGAAGGCCGCGGCCAACGGGCGTCTGGTAGCAGCCGCGATGCCGCTGGCCGGCACGTGACGGAGCACGGTCGTGCGGGCATAGGACCGGCGTGGGTCCCCGTGGGCCCGACCGTGCCCAGGCCCCGGCGGCCGTCTCTTTCGGAGAGCCGACCGCATCCGACGGAGGGCGGGGTCGTTGGCACGTACGTGCACACATACGACCCAACCCACCAGCCCTATCCGAGTCAGATCCCGTCCATGCGCCCGGCGCAGGACGTCACGTCAGGCCAGTCGGCGACGCCGATCTACGACGCTCTGTACTCGGAGTACCGCCGGTCCTTCCGCACACTGCCGGGTGACCGCAGCGGCGAGGAGGACCTCGGCTTCCGGGCCTTCGGGGCGCCGGTGAGCAGGGGGCTCCACGGGAGCCACGGACACCGGCCTGCCGCGCATCCGGTGGCGTGGTCGGCGCAGCACCACGTTCCGGCCGCCCTCCCGCCGGGCCCCCGCAGGGGCCTGTAGGGGGCCCGCGTATCCCGGGATCTCCCGGAGGGGCGGTGGGGGGGGTGGGGGGGGGGCCGGGGGGGCGGGGGGCTTCGGGGAGGAGGAAACGGAGGGGGGGGGTCGGGAACCCCCCCCCCCGCCCCTCCGCCGTACGCACGCCACGGCACTCATGCCATGGCTACTTCTTGCGGCCTCGCTTCTCGCGGACCCGCACCGAGATGTGGATCGGCGTGCCCTCGAAGCCGAACTCCTCACGCAGGCGGCGCTCGACGAAGCGGCGGTAGCCCGCCTCCAGGAAGCCGGAGGCGAAGAGCACGAACCGGGGCGGCTTGGTGCCCGCCTGCGTACCGAACAGGATGCGGGGCTGCTTGCCGCCGCGGATCGGGTGCGGGTGGGCGGCGACCAGCTCGCCGAGGAAGGCGTTCAGCCGGCCGGTGGGGACACGGGTCTCCCAACCGGCGAGCGCGGTCTCGATGGCCGGGACGAGCTTGTCCATGTGGCGGCCCGTCTTGGCGGAGACGTTGACCCGGGGCGCCCAGGAGACCTGCTGCATCTCGGTCTCGATCTCGCGCTCCAGGTAGTAGCGCCGCTCCTCGTCGAGCTCGTCCCACTTGTTGTAGGCGATGACGAGCGCGCGGCCGGACTCGACCGCCATCGTGATGATGCGCTGGTCCTGGACCGAGATGTTGTCCGTGGTGTCGATCAGGACGACGGCGACCTCGGCCTTCTCGACCGCGGCGGCGGTCCGCAGGGAGGCGTAGTAGTCGGCGCCCTCCTGGAGGTGGACCTTCTTGCGGATACCGGCGGTGTCCACGAACTTCCAGGTCTTGCCGCCGAGCTCGATCAGCTCGTCGACCGGGTCACGGGTGGTGCCCGCCAGCTCGTTGACGACCACGCGGTCCTCGTTGGCGACCTTGTTCAGGAGCGAGGACTTGCCGACGTTCGGGCGGCCGATGAGGGCGATCCGGCGGGGGCCGCCGATCGCGTTGCCGAAGGTCTGCGCGGGGGCCTCGGGAAGGGCCTCCAGGACGGCGTCGAGCATGTCGCCCGTACCGCGGCCGTGCAGCGAGGAGACCGGGTACGGCTCGCCGAGGCCCAGGGACCACAGGGCGGTCGCGTCGGCCTCGCCGGAGGGGCCGTCGACCTTGTTGGCGCAGAGGACGACGGGCTTGCCGGCGCGGCGCAGCAGCTTGACGACGGCCTCGTCGGTGTCGGTGGCGCCGACGGTGGCGTCCACGACGAAGACACAGGCGTCGGCGGCCTCGATGGCGTACTCGGCCTGGGCGGCGACGGAGGCGTCGATGCCGAGGACGTCCTGCTCCCAGCCGCCGGTGTCGACGACCTTGAAGCGGCGTCCGGCCCACTCGGCCTCGTAGGTCACGCGGTCGCGGGTGACGCCGGGCTTGTCCTCGACGACGGCCTCGCGGCGGCCGATGATCCGGTTCACCAGGGTCGACTTGCCGACATTGGGGCGGCCGACGACGGCGAGGACGGGGAGCGGGCCGTGCCCGGCCTCCTCGATCGCGCCTTCGACCTCCTCGATGTCGAAGCCCTCTTCCGCGGCGAGCTCCATGAACTCCGCGTACTCGGCGTCGCCAAGTGCCCCGTGGTCGTGCTGGTCGTTCATGAAGTCCGTTCCTTGATCATTCGTGGTCGGTGGGTCCCCGAGCCCCGGGGCCCACTACTCAGAGTCTCGCTCAGCGCCCGGTGAGGCGCCTGGCGTCCTTCAGGTGGCCGGTCAGCCGCTCCTGAATACGTACGGTGGCGTCGTCCAACGCCTTGCGGGTCCGCCGCCCGCTGCCGTCCCCGGCCTGGAACGCGTCACCGAAGACGACGTCGACACGGCTGCGCAGCGGGGGCAGTGCCTTGACCAACCGTCCGCGGCGCTCGGAACTTCCCAGGACGGCCACCGGAACGATGGGCGCCCCGCTGCGGAGGGCGAAGTAGGCGAGGCCGGCGCGCAGGGAGGCGAAGTCGCCCTCGCCGCGGGTGCCCTCGGGGAAGATCCCGAGGACGCCGCCGTGTTCGAGGACGCCCAGCGCGTTCCCTATCGCGCCTCGGTCGGCCGTGGACCGGTCGACCTTGAGCTGCCCGATGCCCTCCAGGAAGGGTCCGAGCGGCCCGACGAACGCTTCCTTCTTGATCAGGAAGTGCACCGGCCGGGGGGCCGTGCCCATGAGCATGGGTCCGTCGATGTTGTGCGCGTGATTGACGGCGAAGATGACGGGTCCGGTGGCCGGCACGCGCCAGGCACCGAGGACGCGCGGTCTCCACAGGCCGTACATCAGCCCGATGCCGATGCCCCGCCCGACCGCGGCGCCCCTCAGGGAGGGCTGTGTCACTGCGCGGCCGCCCTCTTCTCCTCCACCAGCGTCACGACGCACTCGATGACCTGGTCGAGCGTCAGCTCGGTGGTGTCGACCTCGACCGCGTCGCCGGCCTTGGCGAGCGGGGAGGTCTTACGGCTGGAGTCGGCCGCGTCCCGCTTGATCAGGGCCTGCTGGGTGGCGGCCACGTCGACGCCCTTGAGCTCGCCGGAGCGGCGGGCGGCACGGGCCTCGGGCGAGGCGGTGAGGAAGATCTTGAGGTCGGCGTCGGGGAGGACCGTGGTGCCGATGTCCCGGCCCTCGACGACGATGCCGCCCTTGGCCTCCTTGGCGATGGACCGCTGCAGTTCGGTGATCCGGGCCCGGACCTCGGGGACGGCGCTGACGGCGCTGACCTTGGAGGTGACCTCTTCGGTACGGATCGGTCCGGCGGCGTCGGCGCCGTCCACGGTGATCGTCGGCCGGGCCGGGTCGGTGCCGGAGACGATGAAGGGTTTGGCGGCGGCGTTGGCGACGGCCTCGGCGTCGTCGGTGTCGACGCCGTTGCTGATCATCCACCAGGTGATCGCCCGGTACTGCGCACCGGTGTCCAGGTAGCTCAGCCCCAGCTTGGCGGCGACCGCCTTCGAGGTGCTCGACTTGCCCGTGCCGGAGGGCCCGTCGATGGCTACGATCACGGTTTCCACGGTGGGGAACACCTTCCTGGGGTGAGCGGGTGCGGCCTCGCGGACGTGCGCGGCCTACACAAGGTTACCGAGTCCAGGGAACCCGTTCGGCCGAGCGGTCGCGGACGGTCCCGAGCGCACGGCCGCCCCGGCCCTTCGTCACCCCGTCCTGAGCGCCCAGCCCCGCTCCCTCAGTGCCGCGCCCAGCGTGGGGGCCGCCGCGGGTTCGACCATGAGCTGGACGTGACCGGCCTGCTGCCCGGTCGCGTGCTCGATGCGGACGTCCTCGATGTTGACGCCCGCCCGGTCGGCGTCCGCGAAGATGCGGGCCAGCTCGCCGGGCTGGTCGCTGATGAGGACGGCGACGGTCTCGTACTGCGCCGGCGCCGCGCCGTGCTTGCCCGGGACCCGTGCGCGTCCGGCGTTGCCACGACGCAGGACGTCCTCGACGCCGCTCGTGCCCTCGCGGCGCTTCTCCTCGTCGGTGGACTGGAGCGAGCGCAGTGCCCGGACCGTCTCGTCCAGGTCCGCCGCGACCCCGGAGAGGACGTCAGCGACCGGCCCGGGGTTCGCCGAGAGGATGTCGACCCACATGCGCGGGTCGGAGGCGGCGATCCGCGTGACGTCACGAATGCCCTGCCCACAGAGCCGTACCGCCGTCTCGTCCGCCTCCTCCAGGCGCGCGGCGACCATCGAGGAGACGAGCTGCGGGGTGTGCGAGACGAGCGCGACCGCGCGGTCGTGGGCGTCCGCGTCCATGACGACCGGGACGGCGCGGCAGAGCGCGACCAGCTCCAGGGCCAGGTTCAGGACCTCGGTGTCGGTGTCCCGGGTCGGCGTGAGGACCCAGGGCCGCCCCTCGAAGAGGTCCGCGCTCCCGGCCAGCGGGCCGGAGCGTTCCTTGCCGGACATCGGGTGCGTCCCGATGTACGCGGTGAGGTCGAGCCCCAGCTCCTCCAGCTCCCGCTTCGGGCCGCCCTTGACGCTCGCCACGTCCAGGTAGCCGCGCGCGGCCCGCTCCCGCATGGCCGCGGCCAGCGTGGCGGCCACGTGCGCCGGGGGTACGGCGACGATCACGAGGTCGACGGGTCCCTCGGGCGCCTCGTCCGTGCCGGCGCCGAGCGCCGCCGCCGTACGCGCGCGTGCCGGGTCGTGGTCGCGGAGGTGGACGGCGATGCCGCGCCCGGCGAGCGCGAGCGCGGCCGAGGTGCCGATCAGGCCGGTTCCGATGACGAGCGCGGTTCTCACTGGGCGATGTCCTTGCGCAGGGCGGCCGCGGCACCGAGGTACACATGCGCGATCGCGGACTTGGGCAGCTCCGACTCGACGTGGGCGAGGAGGCGTACGACCCTCGGCATGGCACCCTCGATGTCCAGCTCCTGCGCGCAGATCAGCGGCACGTCGACGATGCCGATCCGGCGGGCGGCCGCGGCCGGGAAGTCGCTGTGCAGGTCGGGCGTGGCCGTGAACCAGATGCTGATCAGGTCGTCGGCGGTGAGCCCGTTGCGTTCCAGGACGGCGGTGAGCAGCTCCTCGACCTGCTCGCTCATGTGTCCGGCCTCGTCCCGTTCCAGCTGGACGGCGCCTCGGACCGCTCGTACCGCCACGTCGTGCTCCTTACCTGACCTGCGAAATCCTGCGAGAGTGCTCCGATCAGCCTAGTCAGCCCGGCGGACCTGCCGTCGCGGCGCCCGCCTTCCGAGACGAGGGGCGCCGCGGGGTCGAATCAGAGCTGCTGCTGCCCGATGATCGCTCCCGCCGTCGTCCCGCCCTTTCGTCCCGTACGAAACACGGTCAATGTCACTCAGACCTGACAGCGTCGCCACTCGGGGTAGTCGGGGGTGCGGGCGGGCGCGGTACAACTGTCGGCATGCTGCTGCACGTCGTACCGCTGGACGAATGGTCCGCCGATCCCGATCGCCCCTACGCCCCGCCCTCGCTGTCCTCCGAGGGCTTCGTCCACTGCTCGCCGGACGAGACGGCGGCCCTGACGGTCGCGGACGCCCACTACCGGGACGTGTACGGTCCGCTCCTCGTCCTGTTCATCGACGAGACCCTGCTGAACGCCGAGGTCCGCTGGGAGGGCTCGGAGGACGTGCTCTTCCCCCACGTCTACGGGCCCGTCGACCGGGCGGCCGTCACGGCGGTCCACGAGGTGCGCCGTGACTCCGACGGCCGTGCGAGGGAGCTGACCCCCTGGGTCTAGGCGTGTTGTGCACCCCGGCCGGGGCGTGCGACCAAGCTGTACGGCATGACTCCTGACACCACGCCCCGCCGTACCGTGCTGATGGCCGGTGCGGGCTCCGTCGCCGCCCTGGCCACCGGCTGCGGCTCCGACGGCGACACGGACGGCGGTACGACCGCCAGTCCGACGGCCCCGGGCACGGAGACCACCGCCGCGCCGACGACGTCGGCGGAGGAGCCCACCAGGTCCCCGACCGCGTCGCGGGCCGAGGACGCGCTCGCGCAGACGTCCGACATCCCGGTCGGCGGCGGCACGATCTTCAAGGAGGAGAAGATCGTCGTCACCCAGCCGACGGCGGACGACTTCAAGGCGTTCTCGGCGATCTGCACCCACCAGGGCTGCACCGTCGCCAAGGTCGAGAACGGCACGATCGACTGCGCGTGCCACGGCTCCAGGTTCCGCATCACGGACGGCTCGGTGGTCAACGGACCGGCCACGCGCCCGCTCCCGGCCGAGGAGATCACCGTCTCGGGGGACTCCATCACCCTCGCGTAGCCTGGCCCGCATGACTTCGGCAGACCTGGTGCGCGACCACACGATCTACTCCTGCGTCATGGGGTCGCGCGCCTTCGGTCTGGAGACCGAGGACAGCGACACCGACCGCCGGGGCGTCTTCCTCGCCCCGACCCCGCTCTTCTGGCGCTTCGACAAGCCGCCGGCGCACGTGGAGGGGCCCGCGGAGGAGCAGTTCAGCTGGGAGCTGGAACGCTTCTGCGAGCTGGCACTGCGCGCGAATCCGAACGTCCTGGAGTGCCTGCACTCCCCCGTGGTCGAGCACATCGACGAGACCGGTCGCGAACTGGTCGCGCTGCGCGAGGCGTTCCTCTCCCGCCAGGCGCACCAGACCTTCGTCCGGTACGCGGGCGGGCAGCGCAGGAAGCTCGACGCGGACGTCCGCCAGTACGGTCACCCGCGCTGGAAACACGCGATGCATCTGCTGCGGCTGCTGATGAGCTGCCGCGACCTGCTGCGCACCGGGGAGCTGACCATCCACGTCGGCACCGACCGCGACCGCCTGCTGGCGGTGAAGCGCGGGGAGGTCCCCTGGGAAGAGGTCGAGTCCTGGATGACCCGCCTCACCGAGGAGGCCGACGCCGCGGCCACCCACTCCCCCCTCCCGGCCGTCCCGGACCACGCGCGCGTCGAGGACTTCCTGATCCGCGCCCGCCGCGCCTCGGCCCTACGCTCCCTCTAGCCGAAGCCGCACGACGAGGTCGTGCAGCCCGTCCAGAGCCCCCGGAGCCTCCGTGCCGAGCGCCGTCGCGGCCTGCGCGGCGTCCAGCCGGCCGTGCAGTGCCTCCACGTCGTCCCGCACGCGCGCCGGGTCGACCTCCGCGGCCCCGTGCTCGGCCGCCGCCTTCGCCTCGATCAGCTCCCCCACGTACGCGGGCGCCTCGGCGACCTCCCCGAGGAGCGTGGGGAGATGCGCCTGGATCTCGCCGGAGCGCATCAGATGGATGCCGGTGAGCAGTGCCCGGAAGGTGTAGAGCAGCGGCTTCAGTTCCCCCGTCTTCTCGAACAGGCGCCACTGCGTCCCGGCGAACCCCCGGTAGTGGTGCGCGTGGTGGCTGGTGAGTACACGCGGCGCCAGCGAGATCAGCTCGGCGTGGGCCTCGGAGGTGTGGACGACGAGCGGGGAGAGAAGTTGCTCCAGCACGTAGCCGTTGCGGCGCAGCATCAGCCGGACGAACTTCCGCACGTCGTGCGTGACCAGGTCCATCTCCACCCCGTCCCGGTCCCACATACGGCTGCGCGTCTCTTCGGGCTCGCGCAGCCCGATCAGGCTCTCCACCGGCAGACGGTGCGCGCCGCGCAGGTCCACGTCCGAGTCACGGGACGGGAACCCGTAGAGATGGGCGCCCGAGACGGTGGCGAAGACCAGGGGGTCGGGCTGCTCGGCGACCACGGTGGCGAGGTCGACTTCGGGCACGGAGGTGACGGTCATGGCGTCAGCTTGCCAGGGTGCTCATGCGTCCCAGAGGGCGCCCAGGGTCAGGAGTTCGCTGCGGTACTCGATCCGCTCCTCCCACGCCTTCGGCCACGCGCTCGCGCCGAGGTGGGCGCCCGCGAAGGCGCCCGTCAGGGAGGCGATCGAGTCCGAGTCGCCGCGCGTGCAGGCGGCGCGGCGGAGGGCCGTGACGGGGTCCTCGGGGAAGAGCAGGAAGCAGAGGAGGCCTGTGGCCAGGGCCTCTTCGGCGATCCAGCCGTCGCCCGTGTACGTGCAGGGGTCGAGTTCCGGATCCGCGGTGCGCTGCACGGCGTGCAGCTTCTCCAGGACGGCCAGGCACTCGTCCCAGCCACGCTCGATGAAGTGCCGGGCGGAGGGGTCCTGGGAGCGGGTCCACAGGTCGCCGAGCCAGCTCTCGCGGTAGACCGACCGGTTCTCGTACGCGTACGAGCGCAGGTGCCCCACCAGGCCGGTCGGGTCGACGCCCTGGGTCAGCAGGTACACCGCACGGGCCGTCAGGTCGGAGGCGGCGAGGGCGGTGGGGTGGCCGTGCGTGAGCGCCGACTGGAGCTGGGCGGCGCCGGACCGCTGTTCCTCGCTCAGTCCGGGCACGAGACCGAGCGGCGCGACGCGCATGTTGGCACCGCAGCCCTTGGAGTGGATCTGGCTGGCCTCCTGCCAGCGACGGTCGCTGTCGAGGAGCTCACAGGCGCGCAGGCACGTGTTGCCCGGCGCCCGGTTGTTCTCCGGAGAGTGGTACCAGTCGACGAACTCCTCGCGGACCGGCCGCGCGAGTCGGAGCGGAGCGAGGACACCCCGGTCCATGGCCGTGCGGATGCCCCGTCCCAGGGCGAGGGTCATCTGCGTGTCGTCCGTGACGTACGCCTTACCGCTCCTCACCGGCAGCTCCATCTGCCGCCACGGGCCGAACTTCGCCAGGATCGACGGCACGTCGTTGAACTCGGTCGGGAAGCCCAGCGCGTCACCGAGCGCCAGCCCGATCAGGGAGCCGGTGGCGGCCTGCTTCGTCGCGTGCATCGTCATGTGGATCGTCCTTCCGGTCGCAGCAACGGCGGGTGGAGGGCCGTGGCCTCGCCCGCCCGGTAGAGAGCGGCCGGTTTCCCCCGTCCGCCGGTGAGGCGCGGTGGTCCTTCCACGGCCTGGACGAAGCCGGGCGTGGCGAGGACCTTGCGCCGGAAGTTGGGGCGGTCGAGTTCGACGCCCCAGACCGTCTCGTACACCTGCCGCAGCTCGCCGATCGTGAACTCCGGCGGGCAGAAGGCGGTGGCGAGGCAGCTGTACTCCAGCTTGGCGCCGACCCGGTCGTGGGCGTCGGCGAGGATCCGGTCGTGGTCGAAGGCGAGGGCGCCGTAAGCGCCTCGCGTCCCGTACGGCATCCAGCTCGCCCGCGCCGCGTCGCCGCCGCCGCGCGGTTCGGGGGCGTCAGGGACGAGCGCGGCGAAGGCGACCGAGACGACCCGCATCCGCGGGTCGCGGTCCGGTTCGCTGTACGTCCGCAGTTGTTCGAGGTGGAGTCCGGCGACGGTGTCCTCGGAGAGACCGGTCTCCTCGGCCAGTTCGCGGCGCGCGGCGGCCTCCGCGGACTCGCGGGGCAGGACGAAGCCGCCGGGCAGCGCCCACGCCCCGAAGTAGGGGTTCCGGCCGCGTTCGACGAGCAGCACGTGGAGCCGTTCCTCGCGGAGGGTGAAGACGGCGAGGTCGACGGCGACGGCGAACGGCTCGAAGGCCGGCGGAGCGAGATGGGGGTCCCCCCGGCCGGGGGCCGGGGGAGGGTCGTAGCCCTCGGGTGCCCGGGGAGGGGTCATCGGCGCTCCGGCATGGGGGTCGAGGGTCCGATCTCCCCACCGAAGGCAGGGGGAGGATCGGCGAGGTTCCAGCCCTCGGCGAGCAGGGCGTCCACGGCGGCGATCGCCGCCGCGAGCCGCTCCTCGTGCGGCCCGGTGAGCACGGCCGTGCGTCGGCCGGTGCGGGAGAGCTGGGTGTGGAAGCGGGCCGTCATCCAGGGCCGCAGATGTTCTCCGTCCCGCAGCCCGTCGTCCTCGCACGCCACGCCCTCGTGGTCGGTCAGCAGCCACAGGTGCTGCCGGCTGTGGGCGGCGATCTCGCCGACCGCGGGGCTGGTGGTGCCCAGGTACCGCTCGTGCCAGATGGTGGTGGCGAAGGCGTCGGTGTCGCAGAAGAGCACCGGAGACCCGGTGCGCGCGGCCGCCTCCTCCAGCTCGGCCTGGCGCAGGGCGATGAGCGGGAAGTCCTCGGAGTGGAAGGTGACGTCCTCCCAGGTGGCCGCGGGCCGCAGGGCCCGGAGTTCGGCGAGCTTGAGTTCGCTGAACTCGCGGCCGTACTCCGGTACGCAGCGGGTGCGGGCCCAGACCCCGCCCCTGGACCGGTAGTGGTCGGTCAGGGCGCGGGCCATGGTGGTGGTGCCGGTGGACTCGGCGCCGAGCACGACCACACGCCGGGCGAGCGCGGCGCGCACGGGTGGTTCGAGGGCGTCCCAGCAGCCGACGGGGTCCTTGCGGACGGCGGTGCCGGAGACGGGGAAGAGCGTACGGTCCGGGTCGACGCAGACGGACTCGGCGCCGAAGCGGCGGGCGAGCTCCTCTCCGTACGACTCCGAGGTGAAGACGGCGTCGACCGGCTCGGGCACCGCGGCCCGGAAGACGGCCATGTGGGCCGCCCACACATCGGGATCGAGGAGGTCGACGGGGATGTCGTCGACGGCGCCCACGACCAGGACGTCGGGGTGGATCTCCCGCATCCAGGCGACGCGGTCCTCCAGGGTCAGGCTCTCCACCGAGGAGGCGCAGACGAGCACGGTGAGGCGCTCGCAGCGGTCGCGGGCGGTGCGGACGAGATGGTGGTGGCCGGCGTGCGGCGGGTAGAACCTGCCGAGGACCAGGCCGTGTCCGTACTGCTTCATGCCGTCGCCTCCACGGGGAGCGCCCGCCTCCTTAAGAGTCATGTTGACTATAAAGGGGGCTGAGGCTGATCCACAAGTACGAACGCGCACGCGAGGAAGCCCGTGACCGCCGGGCGGGCGGTCACGGGCTTCCTCGCGTGAGGCGAGGGCGTTACATGCCGACTTCCTTCATCAGCATGCCGACCTCGGTGTTCGTCAGACGGCGCAGCCAGCCCGACTTCTGGTCGCCGAGACCGATCGGACCGAAGGCCGTGCGGACCAGCTTCTCGACGGGGAAGCCCGCCTCGGCAAGCATGCGGCGCACGATGTGCTTGCGACCCTCGTGCAGCGTGACCTCGACCAGGTAGTTCTTGCCGGTCTGCTCGACGACCCGGAAGTGGTCGGCGCGGGCGTAGCCGTCCTCCAGCTGGATGCCGTCCTTGAGCAGTCGGCCGACCTCACGGGGCAGCGGACCGGTGATGGCGGCCAGGTAGGTCTTCTTCACGCCGTACTTCGGGTGCGTGAGGCGGTGGGCCAGCTCACCGTGGTTGGTGAGGAGGATGATGCCCTCGGTCTCCGTGTCGAGCCGGCCGACGTGGAAGAGCCGGGTCTCGCGGTTGGTGACGTAGTCGCCGAGGCACTGGCGGCCGTCGGGGTCCTCCATCGTGGAGACGACACCGGCCGGCTTGTTCAGCGCGAAGAAGAGGTACGACTGGGTCGCGACGGTCAGGCCGTCGACCTTGATCTCGTCCTTCTCCGGGTCCACACGCATGCCCTGCTCGAGCACGATCTCGCCGTTGACCTCGACCCTGGCCTGCTCGATCAGCTCCTCGCACGCACGGCGCGAGCCCATGCCGGCGCGGGCGAGCACCTTCTGCAGCCGCTCGCCCTCCTGCTCGGCGCCGGGGAAGGTCTTGGGGGTCTTGACCTCCGGCTTGTTCGCGTAACGCTCCCGGTTGCGCTCCTCGGTACGGGCGTCGTACTCACGCGAGCGCGCCGGGGCCGTACGGCCGCCACCGCGCTGCGGCGACTGCTTCGGTCCGCCCTTGGCGCCACCGCGGGCGGCCGCGCCACGGCCCCGCTTGGGGCCGTCGGAGGGGGCACCGGAGCCGCCCACGTCGTACTTGCGCTCCTCGGGGCGCGGATTGCGGGGGCGGCCGCTGCCGCCGCCCTGCCGGTCGTCACGGCTGTTGCCGGCGCCCCGGTAATTGCCGCGGCCACCGCTGTTGCCACCACGGCTCCCGCCGTTGTTTCCGCTGTTCCTGCCGCTGCTGCTTCGCATCAAATGTCCGTCGTCTTGTCGTCTGCGTCTTCGCGATCCGGAAGGTCCGGATCGAACGACGGAACCCCTTCCAGCGTCTCCGCCTCGATCGCGTCCGCCTCGGGGAGGAAGGGCGCGAGCTCCGGGAGCTCGTCCAGGCCGCGCAGGCCCATCCGCTCCAGGAAGTAGTTCGTCGTCCTGTACAGGATCGCACCTGTTTCGGGTTCCGCGCCCGCCTCCTCCACGAGACCGCGCTGGAGGAGGGTGCGCATGACGCCGTCGCAGTTCACTCCGCGGACCGCGGAGACGCGGGAGCGGCTGACGGGCTGGCGGTACGCGACGACGGCGAGGGTCTCCAGGGCCGCCTGGGTGAGGCGGGCCTGCTGCCCGTCGAGAACGAAGGCCTCGACGGCGGCGGCGTGCTCGGGGCGGGAGTAGAAGCGCCAGCCGCCGGCGACCAGGCGCAGCTCGAAGCCGCGGCCCTGGACGGTGTACTCGTCGGCGAGTTCGCGCAGGGCGTCGGCGACCTCGCGCGGGGTCCGTTCCAGGACCTTGGCGAGATGGGCCTCGGTGGCCGGCTCGTCGACGACCATGAGGACGGCTTCGAGGGCGGGCTTGAGGTCGCTCATGCCTTCTCCTCCACGGGTTGATCGAACTCGTCGGTGACCTGGGTCACCTGGTCACCGCCCGTCCAGGTGACGGTCAGCTCGCCGAGGGCGTCGTCCTGGTCGAGGGCGACGGCCTTCTCCCGGTAGAGCTCCAGGAGGGCGAGGAAGCGGGCGACGACGGTGAGGGTGTCGCCGGCGCCGTCGGCGAGCTCGCGGAAGCTGACGCTCCCGCGCTCGCGCAGGAGGGCGACGACGATGCCGGCCTGCTCACGGACGCTGACGAGGGGGGCGTGGATGTGGTCGACGTACACCTGGGGCTTGGCCTTGGGCTGCATGGCCTTCACCGCGAGCTCGGCGAAGCCCTCGGCGCCGATGGAGATGACGACCTCGGGGAGCAGCTCGGCGTGATGGGCCTCCAGGCCGACGGTCCGGGGGTGCCGACGGCCCTCGGTCTCCCACCGCTCGTTGAAGATCTCGGCGATCTGTTTGTACGCGCGGTACTGCAGGAGTCGCGCGAAGAGCAGGTCCCGCGCCTCCAGGAGAGCGAGATCGGCCTCGTCCTCCACCTCGGCGGCGGGCAGCAGCCGGGCGGCCTTGAGGTCGAGCAGCGTGGCGGCGACGACGAGGAACTCGGTGGTCTGATCGAGATCCCAGTCGGGCCCCATGGCGCGGATGTGCGCCATGAACTCGTCGGTGACCTTGGAGAGGGCGACTTCGGTGACGTCGAGCTTGTGCTTGGAGATGAGCTGCAGCAGCAGATCGAAGGGTCCCTCGAAGTTCGCCAACCGAACGGTGAACCGCCCGTCGTCCCCACTCGCGCCGGGAGCGGCGGACCCGATGGCGGGCGCGCCGGGCCCGGAAACGGCGAGCGCGGCCGGCCCGGTCGTTGCGGGAGCGGCCGACCCGGTCGTTGCGGGAGCGGCCGACCCGGTCGTTGCGGGAGCAGCCGGCCCGGTCGCGGCGGGAGCGCCGGGCCCGGCCATCGCGGGCGCGCCGGGACCGGCCATCGCGGGCGCGCCGGGACCGGTGAGCGCCATGCCGGCGCCGTGGGGCGCCCCGGGGCCGGGGGCCGCGCCGGGACCGGTGGCCGGGGCCGGTCCGGCACGGTCGGCGGTGGTGACGGGAGCGCCGGGGTCCGCCGCCGGGGCCGGTCCGGCAGGGTCGGCGGTGGTGACGGGAGCGCCGGGGTCCGCCGCATCGACCGGGCTGCCGGGGTGGGCGGGCCCGCCGGAGTCGGCGGCGGGCTCGACCTCGTCCGTCCGGGGCGGTGCCGGGAGGTGCGGGTGATCCGAGGTCGCCCCGCCCTCCGACGTGGCCCCTGGCGCCGTGGGGTCCGGTTCCCCGGGGGTTCGCGACGCGGGCGCGGCCGTGCCCGGGCCCCGGCCGAGGGCGCGGCGGTGCGGGGGGCGGGACGTTTCGGCAGGGGGTGGCGGCATCGGGGTCCAGGGAGGAGCAAGGGGGCGTGCAGCCCGCAGGCTACCCTCAGCGGCCGCGCAGGCGGCGCACGAGGATGCTCGCGTCGCCCCGGGACTCCAGGTCCGCCAGGACCACCGCGACCGCTTCGCGGACGATCCGGCCGCGGTCCACGGCCAGGCCGTGCTCACCGCGGAGCACCAGCCGGGCGTGCTCCAGGTCCATCAGCTCCTCCGCGGAGACGTAGACCGTGATCTTCTCGTCGTGCCGCTCACGCCCGCTGGGCCGCCTGTCCGGCCACCGGCCACGCCGGCGGGCCGAAGCCGGGGCCGCCGCCGGACCCGGGGCGGCCGGGGAC